>CAZZZY010000875.1:0-2977 GCA_964658545.1 uncultured Acetobacteraceae bacterium
CACGATCGCGTCCAACAAGCTGCTTATTCTCTCATTCCCGATGACCAAAAACAAACAACCCATTATCAAATCGGTCAACTACTCTTACAACAGATTTCGCCAGAAGCAAGAGTTGACCGCATTTTTGAACTGGTTAATCAATTAAATTATGGAACTGATTTAATTACCCAACAAATAGAACGAGATGAACTAGCACAACTCAATCTGATTGCCTGTCGCAAAGCCAAAAGTGCCACCGCCTATCAAGCCGGGCGTGAATATGCCAGCACGGGATTATCCTTACTGGGGGAAAATACTTGGCAACAACAATATGAAATAACTCTATCATTCCATGACGATGCGGCTGAATTGGCAATGCTGTGCGGTGACTTTGAGGGGATGGAACAGTTGATTGATACAGTCATCATCCAAGCACACTCCTTACTAGAAAGGATCAATGTTTATCGCCTTAGAGTTCAAGCAAATATCTCTCAGACTAAACTGAATGAAGCCATTGCGATCGGTATCCAGATTCTGCAACAGTTGGGCGTAACAATAACCGAATCACCCACACCAGCCGATATTCAAGAGTCAATCCAAGAGATTAGCGACCTGATTGGAGACAGGAGGATTGAAGATTTAATTCACCTAAAGGTGATGACGGATGTAGAAAAACTAGCAATTATCCAAATTGCCACTAGCATCATGTCAGCAGCTTACCTCTCTGGTTCCCCCTTCTTCCCATTCCTAATTTGCTTATCAGTCAAGCTATCCATTCAGTACGGAAATACATTGGTTTCAGCCCAGAGCTATATTGCCTACAGTATTATTTTGTGCAATCTTTTGCAAGATGTGGATACAGCCACAAAGTTTGGTCAATTAGCACTCCAAGTTGTCTCAAAACTAAATGCCAAAGCAACTAAACCTCAGGTATTTCTGCTTCTGGCAATATTTATCCAGCACCGCAAATCTCCTATCCAAGAAACCCTACCACTCTTGCAAGAAGGCTATGCCACTGCATTAGAAATTGGCAACCTCCAGTTTGCGGGACATAATGCCCACAATGTTTGTTTCTATTCTTTTTGGTGTGGCCAGTCCCTGACAACATTGGAGCAGGAGACTCACGCCTACGAAAATGGGTTGATGCAACTGAACCAATTTACAACAGCGAATTACTGCCGAATCTATAGACAGTCTATTTTAAACTTACTGGGTTTTGGGGAGCATCCCACCATTTTGTCTGAGTCAGCGTTGCCAGAAACGGAATTCTTGTCTCTGTTGCAGTCTAACAATAATAGTTATGGATTGTACATTTTCTATTTATATAAACTGATGCTTTGTTTCTTGTTTGGAGAAATTGAGTCAGCTAAAAACCATGCAGTTGAAGTCAGACGTTATTTTAGGGCTGGTGCGGGATTGGTCAGCGAACCTGCGTTTTATCTCTATGATTCTCTGATGGCTCTGGCACCGTTGAATCAATATTTACAATATGCCGGTGAAGTAGCAGAGCAGGTAGCCCAAAACCAAACAAAGTTACAGCACTGGGCGCACTATGCCCCCATGAATCACCAGCATAAATTTGATTTAGTGGAAGCCGAAAAATGTCGAGTCTTAGGACAAAAAGCCGAAGCTATTGAATTTTACGACCAGGCTATTTCTGGGGCGAAAGCTAATGAATATATTCAAGAAGAAGCATTATCTAACGAACTTGCTGGCAAATTCTATCTTGACTGGGGAAAAGAAAAGATTGCTCAAGTTTACATGACTGAAGCTTATTACTGTTATTCTCGCTGGGGAGCAAAAGCTAAAGTAGTTGACTTAGAAACTCGATATCCCCAACTGCTCCAGCCAATATTGCAGCAACCAAAAACTAGCTTTAATGCTCTAGAAACTTTAATTAGAGCGACTCATTCATCTACCCAATTTTCTAGTACCAGTATTTCTGATTCGTTGGATTTTGCTTCGGTAATCCAAGCTACTCAAGCTCTTTCTAGTACGATCGAGCTTGACAAATTGCTCCAGCAATTGACTCAAATTATTCTCCAAAATTCTGGGGGCAGCAAGTGTATATTAGTTTTGCCCCAAAATGACCTTTGGCAGGTGAGGGCGATCGCTACTCCTGAAGCCACAGAACTCTACTCAGAACCCTTAGATGCTCATTCTGATATTCCTATTAGACTAATTCAATATGTTAAACGGATGCAAACTGTGATTGTTTTAGATAATCTGCAAACAGATTTACCTGTCATTGATGACTATCTAAGCCATCGTCATCCCAAAAGTTTGCTGTGTTTACCGATTCTCAATCAGGGGCATTTAGTGGGAATTCTTTACTTAGAAAATCGCTTAACTACTGGGGTATTTACTAGCGATCGCCTCACTATCGTCAACTTTCTCTGCACCCAGGCTGCTATCTCTCTAGAAAATGCCCGACTCTATCAAGAGTCTCAAAACTATGCTCAACAACTTGAGCGATCGCAGCTTCAGATCATCCAAAGCGAGAAGATGTCAGCATTGGGTAACTTAGTCGCAGGGATAGCCCATGAAATGAATAATCCTTTGGGTTTTATTGCTGCTAGTCTCAAACAAACTAAACCCAGCCTTGCAGACATAGTTACACACTTAAAACTCTATCAAGAAAATCTACCAAATCCAGCCGATGAAATTATAGACCATGCTGAAGAAATCGACTTGGATTATAGTTTAGAAGACTTACCCAAAATGATTGATTCTATGTCTATGGCGTGCGATCGTCTAAAAAATATCAGCACCAGTTTACGTACTTTCTCTCGTGCCGATCAAGATTACAAAGTGCCATTTAACATTCATGAAGGTATTGATAGCACCATTTTAATTTTGAAACATCGTCTCAAGGCAAATGAACAACGTCCCGCTATTGAAGTTGTGATAAATTACAGTAATTTGCCTGAAGTAGAATGCTTCCCCGGTCAATTAAATCAGGTATTTATGAATATTCTTGCTAATGCCATTGATGCAT
>CAZZZY010000876.1:0-2976 GCA_964658545.1 uncultured Acetobacteraceae bacterium
ATCCTGCCCTTGAGGTGTAAACTTTGACAATTAGGTTCAAAGGACATTCCCAGGACATGAGAAAAATAACTACTCTAATGTTAGCAAGTATTACCGTGACTGTTGGGGTGGGAGCATTAACACCCAAAGTCACTAATGCCCAATTATTTTATCCACCAGCAAGCGATCGCCATTCATTAATGGTAATCGGTCAAGGGGTAGTGAAAGTGCCGGCAGATACAGCCGATATTGAATTGGTATTCAGTAGCGGAGATAGCAATGATGAGTTAGAAACAAAACCATCATCTCTACCGCAAACCCACCGCATATCCTCACCGACTGTACTCTTAAATTACAAAACAGCAGCAGAATCTTCACCAAGCAAAAAATCACTAACTAAAGCAACTCTCCAGCCTGTAGTTAATAGCCTAGTTGCCAAAGGGATTAGTACTGAGAAAATTCAAGTGCAAATTAGCACTAACTCCAGTGAAAATAACGCTAAAATATTGGTGAGACTGGAAAAACCAACGCGCGATCGCGTCCAGGAAATTGTTGCTACAGCGAAGAAAGCGACGAACGAACTTAAAAATCTTTCCGTCAAGAGTGTGGGCGTTGACTACGAAGTTAATGACTGTCAGGCTTTGCAGAGTTCAGTTTATCAATCAGCAATGAAAGATGCTCAAAGCCGCGCTCAGGCATTAGCAACTGCTATAGGTGTTAAACTTGGTACTCCTTCAGTAGCCGAACCATTTTACACATTATTGTATCCCTCATGTAGTTCTAAAACTGGAGTTCCTTTACCATCATTTGCTAGTTTTTTATTATCACCGACTTATAATCCAGATGCTCCAGCAGAAGTGGAAATGAAAAAGGACATTTTTGTGACATATACAACTAAGTAAGTATTTATATTAAGTGTATCGCACTTTAATTTAGTCAAGATTAAGAGTGCGATCGCTTCATTTGTACCCTGTATGGGCCAAGGCACATCAGCAGAAAATGTCTTTGCATTTGCATCTGGGGACGAAATTGCTAATTCATCGGTGACGGCTTGGCGATCGCGGTAAATTTGGTAGAGAGATAGGCGATCGCTCTGGTATCTGTGCAGAATTCAAGCGAGTCCAAATTGGGAGTGCGATCGCCACAAGTTATGCTGTTGAGCGATCGCATGGGGTATCTATGGGGTTAGAGTCCAGCTATTAACTTGTATAAGTTGCTTGTAAACGACTTAAAAGATATTCTCCCGCCAGGATAGATGGATAAATAGGCGATTGTTCTTTCTGGCAACTTTCAAGACAAGTAATTTCTGTATCATCATTAGGATGACAGAAAAAAGCAATAGAATATCGGGACTGCTTTACCCTGCTATCATTGGGAATCATGACTCGATGCTTGGTTGAGCAAAATATATTATTTGTCCACCTTTGCATTAAATCGCCAGTATTAACTATCACAGTATCAGGAATTGCAGGTGCAGCAATCCACTCTCCAGATGCTGTCTGTACTTCCAACCCGCCAACGTCATCTTGGAAAAGTAGAGTAATACTGCCATAATCGGAATGCTCACCAGCACGCACTTGTCCGGGTTTGGATGGTGTCTGCAATGGAGGATAGTGGAGCGCTCGGAAGGTATGATTTCGTTGATTGTGTCTGGTGATCAAAAAATCCTCTGGCAATTCCAACGCTAACGCATAAGTTTGTAACAGTGTGTTAGCTAGTTCTGTACAACTATCATAAAAGTCGAGAATAGAAGCATCTATCCCTATAACCGCTTGTTTGTTTACATTAAACGCCTCTTTCAAGTCACCTGGTTTGGTGGGGTCAAGACGTTCTCTCTCAATACCTATGTATCCTGTATTATTAAACTCATCACTCCAAGCTTGCTTTTGCTTCACTTCTAAGGGTAAATTGAAGAAAGATTTGCTGTAAGTGAATACTTGCCTGATTAGGTCTTTTGATATTCCTGAATTCTGCAAGTACATAAAGCCAATTTCATGGCAAGCTTGATAGATTTGTTTGATAATATTTTGCCGAGTTATTGTGTCGCCATTGGTAAAGGCAGTGAAATCGATTACTGGAATTGTAACCATTTATATATAATTAGAAAGTTTGTGTTTTATTAACAGTAGTATACTCAATACTTAGGTACGGAACTTGACCTTGACAATGACTCTTGCTCCTTGGCGAAGCGCGATCGCTCATGCACTCCATCGCAACCGCAACCTTGTTTATGCCCGTTACCTTCAACTAGCAACGGTGCAGCTGAATGGTCGCCCCGCTAATCGTACCCTAGTCTTTCGCGGCTTTCTGGAAGATACAAACCAGCTAAGATTTATTACAGATACTCGTAGCGCTAAAGCCGACCAGATACAACAACAACCTTGGGCAGAAGTTTGCTGGTACTTCCCCAATACACGAGAACAATTTCGCATCACTGGCTGTTTGACCCTAGTCAGCAATGATGGTTCTCACCAGGATTTACAGCCAGCCCGAATTTCCATTTGGCAAGAACTGAGTGATGCTGCGCGTTTACAGTTTGCTTGGCCCTATCCTGGTAAAACCAGAGTTGAAACCCCAGAAGCTTTTGCACCACCAGCACCCGACCCTGTCCACCCATTGCCTACTTTTTGTCTCCTGCTACTCGACCCAGTGCAAGTAGACCACTTAGAATTACGCGGTGAACCACAAAATAGAAAATCTTATCGCCGTAATGACCAACAAGAGTGGGGGAGCAATGCGATTAATCCTTAAATATTGTGAATTATGAGTTAGGAGTGGGAAGGTACAAACCTGACATTTTTGACACTCTCCGGGCTGAAGCCACGGAGATTCTTGGTTCAGCGAGTCCACTTAAATTAGACCCCTTGCGGTATCTAACCCTCCTTGTGGTTCTCTCCCCAAGCGTTAACTTTCCGAGTGCATCGACGTAAATACGTTGTTTTAGGCTTTTGTCAAGCACCATTAATTGGATGCGTAGGCGTAGCCCGCCGCAGGCAT
>CAZZZY010000877.1:0-2976 GCA_964658545.1 uncultured Acetobacteraceae bacterium
CGCTGATTTTGTAGGATATCTAGCGATTTTAAATGGGTGGCTTATTTCCGCCGTGCTGTACTAGGGATTTGTGAGAATTTTTAGTCATCTTTAGAGCGCATGGTAAAATTCAAGTCTCTCCCTCTCCGATTCGGAGAGGGACGGTTTTACATAGTAAAACCTCTTAGCGGTCTTTTGATTTCACTTTTTCAAAACTACATGAAAGGAATTTAAATACCCAGTAATAGTTTTAGCTAATGTCTTTTGCTGTTTTTTTGTAGTTATTGCCATTACTTGATATAGTCTTCCTTCGGCAACATACATTCTATTTATAGTAATTTTCCCTCCAGAATTGATGTACTCAATTTCTTTGCCAGGATGATTATTAGAACTCCGAATATTTCGTTGACTAATTAAATGACTTTTCGTAGTCTTTAAAGCCGTATCCCGTGCATTATTCAGTACAGTTTGGGGGTCAGTTATTTGACCATAACTATAAGGAAAATCATTGTAAGCAACTACATAAGCTACTTGCTGTTTTGGTGGTTGAGCAACAAATATTTCTAGGGTAATTTTCCCCATGTAAGTTTTTTGAGATTGGGTATTTCTGTTGGGTCTTCCCGGCATCAAAATACTAAAGCGTCCATCTGGAGCGGTGTATAACTTCCATTGTGGCTGCACGGGTTGAGAGACGGTTGGTTTGACAACAGCCGCCGGTGGTTTTGGTTGACGCGCTTCGACTAGAACAGATCCACCACAGACAATGGTGGCAACGATGAGTGGCAACAGACTTTTAACTGTCATATTTTTTGCCTTTTGAGATGCTGATCTCACTGATGATGCTAGCTGTTATAACCTAGCAGCACATAAAGCAGCACCAATTAGCCCCACTTGCGGGTTGAGGATAACATACACGGGGATCTCTTGTAGGAGGCGGCGCATCCTGCCTTTTTGGGTGAAATTTAATAAGAAACCGCTATTTTGGATTAAGGGTAGAATTTTGGGTGCAATCCCACCAGCGATGTATAAGCCACCGTAAGGTAGAAGTTTCAGGGCAAGATTGCCGGCTTCTGCACCATAAGCGTCTATAAATAATTGCAAGGTTTGTTCACAAAGGCGATCGCTACCTTGCAATGCAGCTGTACCAATGGCAGCACCGGGATCAACGCTTTTCTCTTCCTGTCCGGCTTCTTGTTCCCAAGTTCTGACGATTTGGGCGATATCCGGTGATTCGGTGGCAAATTTGCGATCGCGCAAAAATTGGTAAATTGCCACAATTCCCTGTCCAGAAACCACTCGTTCTACAGAAAGGCGCTGGATATCATGTTTACCCAGCAGGTATTTCAACAGTTGAAATTCTATCTCGTTTCGAGGGGCGAAGTCAGCGTGTCCACCTTCTGAGGGAAAAACTTGATAGTTGTTTCCCTGTTTAATTAAAAATCCTTGCCCTAAGCCAGTACCAGCACCAATAATTCCAATGGGGGCTTCGGGTTGAGAGTTGCCTACTTGCAACGTCAGCAAGTCTTTTTCTTCTAAACCTAAAATGCCATAGCCAATGGCGGCGAAGTCGTTAATCAAAGAAATTTGCGGGATACCCAATTCTTCTTGTAGACGTTCGGTATCCAGGAACCAGACTAAATTGGTTAGCTTGGCAGTATTTTGAACAACAGGCCCTGCGATCGCAAAACAAGCCTTTTCTGGTGTTGGTGTGTTAGCTTTGACCAAAAAATCCTGTACTATGGGTACTAAATCGGGAAAATCGGCACTGTGGTAACTTTCCTGATGAATAGTATGCATTGCTGGTGAACCTGATGTTTCAACTAATTGCAGAATAGTTTTCGTACCGCCGATGTCTCCTGCTAGTAACAAAGTCATAGAATTTATTCGTGAATTAATTACTTTATTTGTAGGATATACCTAACGTAGCAGAAACTATTAGTAAAAATCCTGATCCGAGATTTAAGCAAATCGAATCACTTCTTCTATATGGGTTAAATGGGAAGTATCTCCCTTTAGTTCTAATAACCATTCTGGATCTTCGCGCACGATTTTTACCAGGGAACATAAAGAAGCCTTGACTTCAGTTTTGGCAATTTCCCCCACTAGCCCCATTGCTCCCCCCAACACAGATGCACCATGTGCTACTAACAGGATATCTTCTGGGGAGAACTCAGTAGCTAAACATCTAGCAGTTTGCCCAGAACGTTCTCGCACTTTTTCTTGAGTTTCAGGATATTTGGCAGCGATGCGCGAAGTGTAGCTGGTGTCAATCCTGGGGAATAACTTTGCCAAGGCTGGAGTTGAGAGTCTTTCTGGTTCTTCTGTCATCCAAGCTGGATTTAGCCATTCACTCAAGCCTGTTTCCAATTTGATCGACAAGTTGAGCATTTCTGCAACTGCGTTTGCCGTTTGTACGGTTCGCAGGAAAGGGGAAGCGAAAATATGGGCAATATTTTCTTTTTTCAAACGTCTAGCTAACTGCTGTGTCTGCACCACACCATCATCAGATAAGGGTGGATCGTAGCGTCGTTCGGCGGTGAGAAACCAATCCGGGTTTACGAAGTCGAGGCGGTTGGCATGTCTTGCGATCCAGACTATTTGACTCATAGGTTTAATTATTCTGGTGAATACAATTCGCTGCTAAACAAATATAGATATCTGCAAGGAGGGCTGCAAATATCAATAATATGACAAAAAATGTAATAATCTGTAATAAAATAATCGATTCTGAAAAGTTACAAAAAAAAATTTATGTTTTTAACTTGGTTAGACAGTAACTCTTGGCTGCTAGAAATCGCCGAGAAACGAATACTAATTGACCCTTGGCTCGTTGGTTCATTAATTTTCAGCAATTTGGATTGGTTATTCAAAGGTTCGCGATCGCAAAATCGCCCAATACCAGATAATATTGATTTGATTCTGCTGTCTCAGGGTTTAGAAGACCACGCTCACCCGCCAACGCTAAAGCTGCTCGACCACAGCATCAAGGTTGTAGCT
>CAZZZY010000878.1:0-2973 GCA_964658545.1 uncultured Acetobacteraceae bacterium
CATGGGGCAGATGAGGAGGACAAGGGAGATAATTCTTTACTCCTGTACAGACGCGATTAATCGCGTCTGTACTCCTAACTCAGCATGACAATCTTCTACTGAAGTGCGTTGTCTCATGGCATTAACTAAAGCCTCGTAGCTAGACCAATTTTCTTGCAGTAGGGTTTTTGCTTGGAGGGCATGAAATCGTAGTTTCTGTTGATAAACTGATTCAGAAAAGCCCAAAATTGTCAAGACTCCTATCAGCTTATTTTTATCATCAGATCCACCCTCAGCATTATTAAAAACTAGGATTTCAGCAGCAATACCCGCCATCCAAACAGTGCAGTAACGGTCTAGCATTTGGGCACTGATTTTACCCACTTCTAATTGAGATGCTAATTCGCGATCATCAAAGCTAACGCCGCCTTGCCCAGGTTGCCCCTGTTTCCAAGCTTCCCAAGCGCTGAGTGTGTAGCCAGTAACGGGAATACCCAACAGGTAAGCAACTAAAAAATGCCCTGCTTCATGATGGAGGATGCGATCGCGGTGTTCTTTTGAAAAACCAGCAATCCAATCTAAAAAGATAGTACCACCCTTGCCTTGCAAGCTGAAACTATCTAATGTCGCTATGCCTAAGATGGTGAAGGTAGCAAGTGCTGGTACTGCTGGTGATAAGTGAATAAACGGCCCCAGTAGGCTGGACATGGTGATGAGAAAAATAGATATTGCAACTAAATTTAAGGTAGTCTGGCTCATTGAGAGTTTTTTAACTATAGTTTAATATTTCTTCATTATGACGACTTCCGTTTCATGTTGGCTAATAATGACTTAGGTCGTAAGTGCCTAGTTAATAGAGGTGGCCCTGTTGACGAATTGCTAGGTGGTTTTGAGTTGACAAATCGATAATCATATTTAAAAGCAGTCTGGCTCATCATGAGGTGAGATTAGCTACAAAAGGAATGCGATTAAACAATGCTGTATTTATTGAGAATAATTTCTAGCTCAGTCTGTATCTGTTCAAGTTTCTGGCGCTTTTCGTAAATCCACATTTTTTCAGCCTCACGTTGTTCCAGGGTTTCTTTGTGAGCTTTTTCCTGCTGTTCTAGGAGATTTTCATAAAGTGCGATCGCTTGTGCGATGACTCGACTAGCTGATTCAACTCGGTTTTCAAAGACTGAGCCAATAATTTCATCTAACTTCGCAGGTAATTTATTTTTATCCATTGACTCATTAAATTTTTGAAATCCTATTTCAATTACTTTCTCCTTTATTTTGTCTTTTAGTCCATCAAAATCTAGCATTCCAAAACCAAATGAGCCTGCAATTGCAGCAGCAACACTTGCGACAATTACAGCAATAAAACCAAGTCCTGTAAATACCATTAATCCAGCAGCTAAAGCACCAATCCCAAGACCACCACCAATTCCTCCAAAACCCGTAAAGTCATCATTTATCCCATTTATTGAAAGCTTAAGTTGTTGACTTAAGTTTGTTTGTATATGCATATCTATGCTTTGAAATTCGCTTTGAATTGCATTTAGCTCATAAGCTATTTTCGCATCTAAATATTCAAAGTTTCTGATCAAAATGACATCTCTAAGTTGTTTGTTTCCCCATGTATCTATTTCTTGTGACAGAGTTCCAGTAAATTTATTTATGTAGTCTTTAATGAGTTTGTCTTGACTAAAAACAGGACTGTGTAACGAATGCCAGTGTTTACTTTGTTGAATAATATTTTCTTTTAGTTCTTCACGCCACTTAGTCCATGAATCAGTAGCTTGTTTAATTACTTCTTTTTGTTGAATTTCTGCTAAATTTTTAATTTTGATATCTCGCCCACTAGCTTCTCCTATGTTTTCCAAGATTTTCTGCTTTTCTGCTTCAGAAATTTGAATTTTACCCTTTAAAATATCCTCGAATTGGCACAATCCATCTAAACTTTTTTGTGCCACCCTATTTATTTGAGTAATAAAGTGCTTAATTTTTAGTTTTCCACTATCAAAAGTTAGGAATTTATCAATAGACTGAGTAAAATGTTGGAAGGCTTTTAAATACTCATTTTCAGTTCCCTGTAATATTGCCTCCAGCGTAGCTTGAGCAGAAATTAAATGAACTCTGTTTTCACCTGCCACTATAGGATTTTGACCTTTTACAAATTTTTCGATTCTCTGCCTCACCTGTTCACGTCCCTTATCACTACGCACTAAATCTATAAAATTTCCTACTACAAAAAGATTGTTTACAGGTTCATTTTCTTTACCATAATTGAGTTGATTTTTCACATCTTGGAGTAACTCGCGTTCTACTTGAGTTAGAGAACATGAGGCATTAGTTAGAAAAATAACTGCATCAGTATCTTTAAGAAGTTTTTGAGTTATCTTAGTACGGTCAGGGTGTTCATTTAATCCTGGAGAATCTACAATTTCTACCCCACTACGACATAACTCTAAATCAGGATGCTCAAAAACAATTTCATCAATTTGAGAATCAGCCAATTCCTCACTCAGACAATCTATAGCTGCATTTTCTGAAATCGTTGCTTTTAGTTGATACTCTTCAAAAGTAATCTCTTCTTCTATTCCATTTTGATATCTACAGATTATTCGCTTTTGTATTCCATATTTTAAAACTGTCACAGCGCCACTACAAGGAATTTCTCTCACAGGTTGGATTTATTCACCTAGTAAGGCATTGAGTAAGGTTGATTTTCCTTTGCTAAATTCGCCTATAACTGCTAAACGAAACCGTTGTGATTTTATTTTTTTAGATACTTCTTCTATCTCTTCTATTAAGCTGTGAGGTAAAAAACTACGCTCATTACAATCTTTAAGAATTTGAGAAATTTGATCACAATCAGTTTCTAATTGCTTACTATGTTCTTTAAATTTAGCCAATTTCCCATAAAATATATTGCTATGGTGTTTAGTTACTTTAGTTTCAGATTTAGCAGGTAGAAGCGCCATAATATCACTTGCAGCCTTAACAAATATA
>CAZZZY010000879.1:0-2971 GCA_964658545.1 uncultured Acetobacteraceae bacterium
GGTTAGGTCTGCGTATAATTATGTGGTATCTAAATCTTTTCTGGAGATGTCTATTAGTCAAGTTGCTAATGACTAAGGATTAAGGACAAACGACCGAAAATGCAAAGGATACAAGCCCCTGAATTTATTTAGGGGGATTAAAAATGTTGGAATTTTGAATTCTGAGCAAAACGACGTGACAGAGGGGAAATGACAAATTTGCAGGAACGCGGGCATCTTTTAACCGAGATGGTAAATCTTAACAGTCTTAACTTAGACCAACTCAGTTCTCTGGAATTGGTGGAGCTGTTTAATAGTGAAGACCAAAAAGCAGTCGCGGCGGTTGCGGCAGCGAAAGTTCAGCTGGCTGAAGCCATTGATCGCACCGCAGAGCGTTTGCGCCACGGAGGACATCTATTTTACATTGGTGCAGGCACAAGTGGTCGATTAGGGGTATTAGATGCTGCTGAGTGTCCACCTACTTTTTGTACACCACCAGAGTTAGTACAGGGAATTATTGCTGGTGGTGCGGGTGCGCTGGTACGTAGTTCGGAGGATTTAGAAGATAGCATCGAAGATGGCGAGGCTGCGATCGCAGGGCGACACATTACCCAGCTAGATGTCGTAGTCGGCATTACTGCTGGTGGCACAACGCCTTATGTCCACGGTGCCCTTCATGCTGCTCGTCAACGGGGAGCCAGTACTATTTTTATTGCCTGTGTTCCGACTGAACAAGTTAGCTTTGATGTCGATATTGACATTCGCCTATTGACAGGGCCAGAAATCATCGCCGGCTCAACTCGCCTGAAAGCTGGTACGGCTACGAAATTGGCTTTAAATATCCTTTCTACCGGAGTGATGGTCAAACTAGGTAAGGTTTACGGCAATCGGATGGTGGATGTGGCAGTCACAAATCAAAAGTTACGCGATCGCGCTTTGCGAATTTTGCAAGACCTCACAGGTTTAAGTCGGGAAGCTGCTAGTTTTTTGTTAGAACGCAGTGGTAAATGGGTTAAGCTAGCATTATTAATGCACTGGACTGGTTTAGAAAAAGATGAGGGCGATCGGCTTCTTTCAGAACACCAAAGTAATCTTAGATCAGCTATTATGAGCTATCAAAACCACAACCAACTGTAAGAGATTTTCCTAAATAAATACTCTATAGGTGGCTGCTACTTGCGTGAGTAGCACACCTTTTTTAAGGATAATATTCCCTATAAAAGCTCAATACAATTGATTCACATTAATAAATGTAAATTTATATAAATATTTTTAACATTCAAGAACTAAAGCAAGAATATCTAGATACTGCTAATCTTTACTTTAAACAAAAATTCAGAACTTACACGGATATAATTCCGGATGAAAATTATTAGAATAAGATATCAATACTAAATGCATCTTAATGAGGTGGACTATAGCAACCTACTTGAGTCGTAAAGCTTGCCGATAATGAACTTTCTATTAGAGGATTTATTTACTAGCAATATTGTTGCTATTTTCCCATCCCCCTCGATTTTAATAAGATTTAAACTGCTATATATCAAATGTATTTCCACCTTTTGAGATTTCCGTTTACCACTATATAGCTAGTGTGGGTTTTTCAATAGTTGGCTTTTGAATATAAGGAACAAAGTATGACCCACTCAGAACTTATTCTTTCAAATAACCTAGTTAATGAATTTAAAATTTGTACTCAATTACAATATAATGGCAAATTAAATATTAAAAGTTCAAAAGGCAGCCAATGGACTTTTTACTATCGACTGGGACGGATAGTTTGGGCAACAGGTGGAACTCATCCTTTCCGGCGCTGGCGCAGACACATAGCTCAAAATTGTCCTCAAATTGATGTTGATAAATTGCTGTTGCGTTCGCAAGACGTATCAATGGATTACTGGGATTACCGCCTTCTAGAAATCTTTCATAAAAAACAAAAAATTCAGAGAGAACAGATTCAGTCTATTGCCGAAAGCACGATAGCAGAACTATTATTTGATCTAGCTTTACAAGGAAATTTTGCTTCTATAAGTTGCGATCGCAGCCAAGAAGTTATCTTAGAAACACCAATGAGCTTCACGAGTGCAGAAATGTCTGTAAAGCACATGCAAGACTCGTGGAAAAGTTGGTCAGAAGCTGGGTTAGCAAATTTTTCTCCTGACTTGGCACCAGTTCTGCGGCGGCCAGAACAACTCCAGCAAATGGTAAGTCCGTCTGTCTACAAAAACTTTGTGAGTTTAATCAACGGCCAATTGACTCTGCGAGATTTAGCCGTGAGAATGAAGCAGAGTGTACTGCCACTCACCCGTTCATTGCTTCCCTATATCCTGAAAGGAATCATCGAATTGGTGGAAGTACCTGACACCCCCTTAGTGACCTTAGTAGTAACTGAGGTCAACAATAAGCCGCTCACCACCGCACAACCAAAGAAACCGAATGCTCCACTAGTAGCCTGTGTAGATGATAGCCCTCAAGTCTGTAAAATGCTAGAGGATATTATCACTTCCAATGGACTAAGGTTTATGAAGATTCAAGATGCTGTACAAGCTCTCCCAACCCTGATTCAAGATAAACCAGACCTGATTTTCTTGGATTTGATTATGCCAGTCGCCAGTGGTTACGAAATTTGCACTCAGTTGCGGCGAATATCTGCCTTTGCCAATACACCAGTGATTATATTAACAGGCAGTGATGGTCTTTTAGATCGAGTTCGTGCCAAGGTAGTGGGTTCTACGGATTTTATTACTAAACCTGTAGTCGCTGACAAGGTAATGAGTATAGTACGTAAGTATTTACCTACATCGAGTGTCCCCGTCGAGAAGAGTAAAGCTAAAGTCGAAGTTTTTCAGGAGGCAGTAGTTAGGAGACAGGAGGCAGGAGGGAGCCACGCTTAACAATTCAAAATTCAAAATTCAAACATTTTAGAAAATTTCAGACGGGGATTTAAACCCCGATGGTTACTGAGCTTGTCGAAGTACTGAAACTGGGGCTA
>CAZZZY010000880.1:0-2960 GCA_964658545.1 uncultured Acetobacteraceae bacterium
CGCTTGTAACTGTTTGGCGTTATCCAAATTGGACAAGGAAATCCCCAACAACCTGATACTACGATTCTCCAGATCAATCGACTCAAACAGTGCTTTGGCTATCTCAAAAATGGTATAGAGTTCACTAATGGGAGCAAGCATGGTTTTACTGCGAGTTATCTGCTGATAATCAGAGAACTTGACTTTTAACGTTAATGTGCGGCCTCGTGTTTCGTGCTGCTCTAACCGTTGCTCGACGATTTGGGCAATCTGTTCAAGTTCTTGTAACATCTGACCGACATCGCTTAAGTCCTGTGCAAACGAGGTTTCTGCACCAATCGATTTGCGAACTCGATTTGCTTCAACTGGGCGGTCATCTTCTGCTCTGGCAATCTTGTAGTAATAATGACCTGCTTTACCAAAGTGGTGTGTTAGGTCAGTCAGCGATCGCATTTTCAAATCTGCGCCAGTATGAATCCCCAGTGAATGCATTTTAGCCGCCGTAACTTCTCCAATGCCGTGGAACTTCTCAATTGGCAGTTGTTCTACGAAGGTGATCGCATCCTCCGGTAAAATCACCGTTAGTCCATTGGGCTTATTCTGCCCTGATGCCATTTTTGCAAGAAACTTGTTAATCGATACGCCTGCGGTTGCCGTCAACTGGGTTTCTTGGAAAATCGCAGTTTTGATATGTCTTGCGATAGTAGAAGCGTAGGTGATGTTTTGCTTGTTCTCAGTCACATCCAGGTATGCTTCATCTAGTGCAACTCCTTCCACTAAATCACTGTAGCGTTTGAATATGGCGTGGATTGCAGTGGAAATCTCTCGGTAAACGTCGAATCTCGGTCTGACAAAGATAAGCCCAGGACATTTGGCGATCGCTGTTACTGACGGCATTGCTGAGTGAATACCAAATTTCCTCGCTTCATAACTAGCTGCTGCAACTACGCCTCGCTGATTCGGGCTGCCACCGACGACTAACGGTTTGCCTCGGTAGCTAGGGTTGTCCCTCTGTTCTACCGATGCGTAGAAGGCATCCATATCTACGTGAACTATTTTCCTAGTTCTAGCGACAGATTCTTGTCCCAAGGGTAGCTCCAGCACAAGCAGTCTCGCTTTTCACACCATTTTCAAGAAAGTAAATACAATATCAGTTTTATAGTACACTAGCACTAGTTTAGAGATCAAATTACCCTCTCTATATTGAACTTCATTTTCAATGTATAATCTAATACTTAGAATTAATTACCCGTAATTACTTTTCAACTGATGCGTCAAACTGCAATGGCGCTCTCAATAACTGCTGTCGTTACCCTACGGTAACGCCAACAGTAAACACATTCGGGTTATAGCCAATCTTTGATTGCTATCTTTGGGCATGGATGTAGTCTAGAAAGTAAAACCTCGGACTTAACCACATTTTCAGCCAAGCATAACCTCCTAAACCTAGTAATGCTGTGATAACCAGGGGTAAACCCAACTTCATTTTTAATGCTTCGGGAAGGAGCGCAACAATACTAACAACAATTGCAAAGTATATCAATAGACCTACCTGCAAACGTTGTACAACTTTCAATGCCCCCCGACAGCTACTACAATGCTGCGTATGCTGTTTGTAGCGATCCAAAACTTGTTCACGATTTTCATTGAGCTTTCTGGTTGTTGCAACACTGATTACAGCTTCATTCCACGGTAGCTGTCCGTGACAATACTTATCAAACCAATTGCGATACTCAATCACTAACCTATCTGCACTTGTTGGTAGCTTATATGCTGTTTTCCAATCAGAGGATGATTGTTGCTGTTGGAGAAAGTATTCTTGCTGCTGTAGCAACACCATGTCTCCATCTAGAACTTGATTGCGGACACTCACATGGTTCCACCAACGGGGTATTAAACTATGCAATATTTTGGCAAAGTTTCGGGGAAACTGCGCGACAATACGTGATTTCCCCGGCTCTACTGGTAGACAATAGGTAACAAGTCCAACCTGCTTTTGGCCATCTCCAAACTTGATGGCATACTCTAAACGACTTGGTGGTTCAAAAGTAATTGTGGTTTGAAAACGTCCAACTGTTGCTGCTTCAATTATATTTGCTGTTGATTGCAAAATTTTGATTGGTATAGGTTGTGCTAGAGTGCGATCGCCTTGCACACCGTGATGAGCAAAAGGAACATGACTTGGATCTACCACATTTTCTACCAGAGTTTGCCAGTCATACTCTAAATCCCTCACAAAGGAAGACCAAACAAAGCCTTTGCTTGTATCTACTTGCGGCGATAATGGTAACGGTGTCTTAGCCGCTTGTTGGCTCGATTTTACATCTGGCCACACCCAAAGTAAATCCTGTTGCTGACGAGTTGGTAGTGCTACAGTACACAGATTTTCCTGATTCTTGCTAACAAGTTCTGGATTTTCCGCTTGGGGAATATGAGTACAAATTCCTTGCTCATCAAATTGCCAACCGTGATAGCTACACATTAAATTCCCCGTATTCTCATCAATGCGCCCCTCACTTAGGGGAGCAAGGCGGTGGGGACATTGATCTAAAAACACCCGGAAATCTGCGGATGATTTAGGTTTCCAGATAACTAAACGCAGTCCCAAAAGTGTCACAGGTGTTGGTTGGTTGGGATCTAAGTCTTCAACTGGCGAAACTGGATACCAATGCTGAAAAAAGTTGAATTGCGGTTCCATTTTATTATAGGAGCGTTAAATTAAGCTTACTCATATTTTTCTGCTATTCCTGTTCTGAATCAATAATTCGTGGGAAAAAATAACCGCTACCTCTTGCTGTAATAATGAATTCTGGGTCGTTGGGGTCGGATTCTACCTTTGTCCGCTTTTCTAGAGATATGCACATCTACCACACGGGTGTCTGTATTCATCTCTGGTACAAAACCCCACAACTGCTGTAATATTTCATGACAGACACCGTAGCCATCCAGCTTTGGCATCATTACATCTAGAACTATTAAAT
>CAZZZY010000881.1:0-2952 GCA_964658545.1 uncultured Acetobacteraceae bacterium
CGCACTCACAACTGCACGCTTATAAGCTTCCTCAGCCACTTTTGCTAAACGTTGCATACCAGTGGCAATCTCTTCATCGCTCCCTGTAAGGCTGATGCGGAAACATTGGTGCTTGTGGGCCCAATCTTCCTCTAAACCGGGAAAGAAGGTACTTCCAGGGACAATAATCACACCTACTTGCTTTAATTGCTGGTAAAATTCCCAGTCAGTGATGGGTAAATTTTCTAGCCACAACCAAGCAAAAATTGCTCCTTCACCGCGATGGAGAAACCAAGGTAAATTCTTGGGCATCGCTTCTTCTAAGCTCGTTTCTAAAACGGTAAACTTATTTTGGTAAAAGGGGCGGATGACAGTGTGAGAAATTTCCACTAATGCACCAGAATTGATTGCAAAAGCTGCGATCGCTTGGCCGTAACGTGAAGAATGGAGACTCATATTTGCTTGGAAACACTCCAGCACTTCAATCCACTTTTCATCCCCAATGGCAATCCCAATCCTTTCTCCTGGTAATCCCGCTTTCGATAAACTCATGCAGTGTAAGATATTGTCACCAAACACTGGTGTCATTTCGGTAAAGTTCAATGCTGGGAAGGGAGGCGCATAAGCTGAATCAATTAACACGGGCAAATTATAAGGCGCAGCCAGGGCAGCAATCTTTTTCACTTCATCATCAGTGAGGACGTTACCAGTAGGATTACAGGGACGAGAGAAGAGGACACAACCCGTATTTTTTGTAATTGTAAGTTTGCTGAAGTCTGGACGATATTTAAATCGGTGGGCGGCGGCATCAATATCGAGAGTTGGTTTGTAGGCCGTTAAGGCTTTTGGAACTAAGCAGATACCGCCGTAACCTGTGTAGTCAGGACTGAGGGGTAAAACAATTTGTTTTAACTCGCCGCTAGGGGTGTAGCCACCAAAGCTATTAGCAGCGTAGAAGTAGAGGGTTTGACTACCGGGGGTGATCAGGATATTGCGTTCGGTTAAGTTTAACCCGTAGCGTTTGTTAAAGTCGTTGGCGATCGCCTCAATGAATGGTGCATAGCCCTGACTGGAGCCGTAGCGACAAACCACTTCACCATATTCTGGGCTAGCCAAAAGCTGTGCAGTACAATCCCGCCATAACTGCTCTACTTCTGGCAAAATCAACGGATTACCAGCACTCAAATTAATAAATTGCTGCCCTGTACCCGCTCGTAATGTCTCGATAATATCCTTCATGATTGCTCTTACGCCAGTCAGGTTGGACATTTGAGCGCCAATTTGAGTTAGGGCAGGGTTCATAAGCTGTGACAAAATAATGTATTAATTGAGGGGTGGACAAATTATTTGGGGGTTGCTGCTGACATCAAGTTTACATCCTTACTACAACAGCTGTTGCTGACTTTAACTAATCTAGCTAGAGAATGATATTTTAACAGAGTAATATTTATGGTTATAGGGGCGATCGCGCTTAGTAAATACCATAAAGTCAAATAACTATTAACTATATAGATAGGAGGGCTGACGTTGCAAGTTAAAGCAGCAGTAGCTTACAGCGCAGGTAAGCCGTTAACGATTGAAACCGTCCAACTATCGGGGCCACAAGCTGGCGAAGTGTTAGTTGAGGTGAAAGCCACCGGGGTTTGCCATACCGATGCCTTTACCCTATCTGGTGATGATCCTGAAGGTTTGTTTCCCGCAATTTTGGGACATGAAGGCGCTGGTGTGGTAGTGGAGGTAGGCGCTGGTGTCACCAGTCTAAAACCAGGGGATCATGTGATTCCCCTATATACTCCCGAATGCCGCCAGTGCGAATATTGTCTCAGCTTCAAAACTAATCTCTGTCAAGCCATTCGCCTAACTCAAGCACGCGGTGTCATGCCTAATGGCACCAGTCGCTTTAGTATCGATGGGCAGATGATTCATCATTATATGGGTACATCCACTTTTGCTAACTATACAGTGCTGCCAGAAATCGCCCTGGCAAAAATTCGGGAAGATGCCCCCTTTGATAAGGTTTGTTACATTGGCTGTGGCGTGACTACTGGTATTGGTGCAGTTATCAATACTGCCAAAGTGGAACCGGGAGCAAATGTTGTGGTTTTCGGTTTAGGTGGTATTGGTTTAAATGTCATCCAAGGGGCGCGGATGGTGGGGGCGAATATGATTGTCGGGGTGGATATTAATCCCAGCAAACGCGCCTTGGCAGAAAAGTTTGGGATGACGCACTTTGTCAATCCCCAGGAAGTAGAGGGTGATTTAGTTCCCTATCTGGTTGATTTAACTAAAGGCGGTGCTGATTACAGTTTTGAATGTATCGGTAATGTCAAAATTATGCGTCAAGCATTAGAATGCTGCCACAAAGGTTGGGGCGTTAGTGTAGTTATTGGTGTTGCTGGTGCCGGACAGGAAATCAGTACTCGTCCTTTTCAATTAGTAACTGGGCGCGTTTGGAAAGGTTCAGCATTCGGGGGCGCTAGAGGACGTACAGATGTGCCGAAAATTGTTGATTGGTATATGGAAGGTAAGATAAACATTGATGATTTGATTACCCATGTAATGCCCATTGAGCAAATTAATGATGCTTTTGAATTGATGCACAAAGGTGAATCAATTCGCAGTGTGGTGACTTTCTAATTCGTAATTAATTGTAGAGTGATACAGCATTTTTCAGGTAAATGAAGTACACAGTAGCATACGTCTCAACTTAACGCGAAACCCATAGCCCGACTAGGAATGAATTCCCAGTCTCATAGCAAAAGTAATCTTTAGATGACTAAAAATTCTCATAAATCCCTAGTCTACTTCAGTAGACTTTAGCTAAAAGCCAGAGAATTCATTCCAAGGCGGGTATGAAAGCCAGCAAATAAGCCATCTGTGGCTGAACCGTATTGAGTCTGTTGGAAGGTACTGATATCAGAGACCATTTATAAAGTAAATCAAAAAGTAGGGTGTGTTACGGCTTTAGCCTAA
>CAZZZY010000882.1:0-2947 GCA_964658545.1 uncultured Acetobacteraceae bacterium
CTGGCCAAGTTTCGGGGTCGTTCAACTTAAACTTGTGACCATGCTTACGTGGTGCACCTTTACCCTGATAGGTACCAGGTTTACCCCATAGACATCGATTAGACGCTAACCGTAGTAACAGATCTGCTTCGATATCCGCCGTTGCTGTCACAAATTTAGCGTTGCCATAACCTCTGTCATAAGCAGCAAGCGGTCTAGTTTCTAACTGCTGACTCACAAGTTTTAGTTGAAATGCTGCCCTACTCGTTGGGGTTTCAAAGCTGGTAATCCGTTCGTGCCTTAACGGTAATGCCCAACTCCCATCTGCCTCTGGTATCCACGCCAATGTACTGTAACTTTGTCCCACACTGACACCAACTCCTTTCCCCCCACTAAAAGTTCTTTCCTTGAGCGTCTTTGCGTCTGGTCTGGGCCAAAAAGTATGATCTCCTGCCAGAAATGGTTGTCCTTCAGTTTTTACTTTCTCTACCAGCAGATTCATCAGTTTTCTTCTCTTGGGACGACTGTCATGCAGTGCAGCATAAATACTCGGCCACTCTCGCCGAAACACTGGATTTTCGGATAGGCTGACGAATGATTGAATGCTTGGGCGCCGTCTTCACTGCATCCATCAGCTCAAATACTGCGTCTTTAGCTTTACCTAGACAATCGTAGATTGTTTGCCGGAATTCTTCTAATTGTGTCAGGATCATCTGGGTCAATGAACTTTTGTTTACATTCATTGACTTTATAGCAGTCAGTGTAACTCCTGACTGCTTTCCTCTCCAACAATCAGTCTGCGTCTCAGTACTAATGTCTGTTTTTTTATCTGTTATTCTATCCGTGCTTTGCTTCTGTCTAAGCTTTTAGTCCAAACTCCAGTATAGTACTGGGAGTGGAGTTATTTTAGTACATAAATACTATACAGTAATTATCAACGAGGTGAGCAAAAACGTTTATAACAAAGTAGATGACACCTTGGCTTGCTAACTCACTTTGTCCGGGATAACTATATTAAAAAAACTGCTTACTACATCAGGGTTTTAATCTCATCGAGCTTTTCCTGGAGGACTTGGCGTAGTTTAATAAGTCGTGTCTGTTCCAATATTTTTAAATTTATTGACTGGATATCCTTAATAGTTTTGTCCATCTGTTTGTTCTGCTTGGCTTCAGAATTAGAAGCACTATACTGCTCTAGGGTTTGCTTAACTAATGTTTTAGTTTGGCTCAATGATAGTTTTTCTTCGATGACTCTATGAGTTACCTGAGTACGAATCATCAGAGCTTTAGATTCATCAATCTTCATCTGTTCAGAAGATAACTTATTGAGTTCTCTTACTTTGCTGGTTTCTAACCCTTCAGAGCGAATGACATTTTTGAGGTCTTCTGTCACTTTAAGAAGAGGAAAGATATTGTTATTAATCGATACCGGATTGAGTTGTAGTCCTAACAAAACTGAGACAATCTCATGTTCCTCATGTTCCTTGAAATCAGATGTTTCTAGCCATTCAAGTTGTGTCATCAAATCAGAATCTTTAATCAGTGCGAGATATTGAAGCTTCTTGCTACGGACTAGTCGGTTAATGAAAGCATTCAAAAACTTTGGAATCTCGTCTTCTCTTCCGCTCAGATCGGGATATTTGTAAATAATTAATCGAATAAGAGCAGTTGCTAAGTCAAGGTCATGAAGTTTTTGTGAGTGAATACTACTTACCAGTTGACCCTCAAAAACTACGACTTCATCTGAAGTTTCTTCTTTAGGTAGAAAGACAGCTTTCAGTTTTGTCATTCCAGCAAATGGAGCTGACCTCCATCTGAGTTCTCCATCAAATATTTTGTAGCGTCCATCAATTTGTGGAATAAGCACTATTGGGTTTTGCTGACCTTGCCGACGCAGACTCTCTGCTCGTTCTTGGATTACTAATTGAGGAAACGTTTGTCTCGGTTGAGCCGGATCGGGATCTATAAGATTTACTGCAATTTCATGTATCCCTCCTTGAGTAGCCAGTTGATTAGTGAGGTGCTCAATTTGTTCCTCTAACGCAGTTTTTTCTTCTGAATTGAATACATTTGCTCGTAGTTGTATAATTTCTACTTCGAGTTTCTCTATCTGACTTTTAAGTTGGTGAATTTGCTGAGACTGACCTGCTTGTCCAAACAGTTGACTAATTTCTACAGGTTTTTTACTTGGCATTATAGTTCCTCTGTCATCAATTTAATTAAGCTAGTCACAATAGGTTTAAAGTCTTCACTGGCATCATAACCAGGTCGATATAAGTTTAAGGGTAGTCCAGAACCACTAGCTTTAAGGTAGTAATTAGATTCTCGAATGTAGGGAAAGCATCGGATTCCCATCTGTTTAATTAGAAAGGGAAGAGTTCTTTCAGGCTCAATATCAGTTCTCAGGTTGCCTTTTTTGTCTAAACCTAAAATATCTCGATGTGCCCCAACGCCATATAAATCTACTCGTGTAGGTACAAAACCTAATATTTCAGGTTGAGGTTTTAATCTCAAATCGTCTACTTTACTATAGAACCAATCTAAAAAACCTGCGAAAGCTCCTGTATCTTTATATTCTGGTTTGATAGGAACAAGCACGTGTGTAGAAGCTGCTAGTGCAATCAAACCCATAGGCTCTAAGGAAGCAGGAGTATCAAAGATAATCAAATCGCTATTTAAGGGAAAGTCTTCTAATCTATCTTTCAATGTGTAGTGACGGCGATTATAGTTATATATTTCTGCAATGCTTTCTTCGAGAAATTTTCCTCCTTGAATAGCCATCACAGTGGAAAGATGTTCTGTCCAAAGTGGAACAAGTGGGTAATCACCTGTAAATGTTTTTTTGAAGACAGCAGCTAGAGACTGCTCCATTGATGCTGGTGCAAGCCTTGCAAAAATACATAGTGAGCCATTTTGATCAAGTTCTATTAGGGTAACTCTGTAACCTTTGGCACCTACAGCATATGCT
>CAZZZY010000883.1:0-2943 GCA_964658545.1 uncultured Acetobacteraceae bacterium
AGAAGCCTCTTGCTGTTGGTACAGACAGTAATAAAGCCCTGTTAAATCCATGAGTTCTGTATGAGTACCTTGTTCAGCAATCCTTCCCTGGTTCATCATCAAAATCACATCGGCATTTTGAATTGTCCCTAGCCTGTGAGTAATAAAAAACACCGTCCTTCCCTTAAATACTTGGGCTAGATTCAAGCACACCTGACGTTCAGTGGCATAGTCAAGTGCGCTGGTAGCTTCATCCAGAATCAACAGTGGTGGATTTTGTAATACAGTCCGAGCGATCGCTATTCTTTGTCTTTGCCCTCCAGATAAAGCTGAACCCCTCTCTCCAACACGAGTTTCATAACCCGACGGCAAATTCATGATAAAATCGTGGGCGCAAGCAATTTTAGCAGCCTCTACAATTTCTTCTGCTGTAGCGTCAGGCATAGTCAGGGCAATATTTTCTTGTACCGTGGTATCGAATAACAAAGTGTCTTGTAACACCATGCCGATTTGTTGACGCAGGGAGTAGAGTTCTACCTTATTAATGTCATAGCCATCAATTTTGATGCGTCCAGAGTCTAGTTCATAAAGGCGGGGTAAGAGTTTGGTTAATGTACTTTTGCCAGCACCACTTTGACCCACAACTCCAACAAACATACCAGCTTCGATATCAAGATGAACATTATTGAGTTGCGGATTGGGGCTTTTAGCGAAGCTGAAAGTAACACTTTCATATTGAACTGCACCAATAATAGCTGGCATTGGGATGTTATTACGTCCAGCAATTTCTGTTTCTTGGGGAGTATCGAGAATATCAGCCAAACGTTCTAGCGATAAAGCTGTTTCTTGGAAATTCTGCCATAGTTGAATTAATCTTAACAAAGGACTTGTCACATAACCTGCGATAATGCGGAAAGCAATTAACTGTCCCAAAGTTAGTTTTTGCTGCAATACTAAATATGCACCTACCCATAATAAAAGTAAACTTGATAGTTTATTGAGAAAGTTAGAGAGAGAACTAGCAGTATTGCTTGTCAGAACATTTTCAAAACTAGCACTAATATATTTTCCATAACGAGATTGCCATTGCCAACGAGAATTGAGTTCGATATTTTGTGCTTTGACTGTTTGAATCCCAGAAACCACTTCAACTAAATAAGATTGAGTTTCGGCATTGCGTTCGGCTTTAGTTCTAGTTTGATTACGAATAATTGGTGCAAATATAAAGGTTAATAAAGCAAAGAGCGGTACTGTTGCCAGTGCTACGATAGTTAGCAGCCAGCTATAAAAAATCATGACTACAATATAAATAACAGAGAAAATAGCATCTAAAACAACAGTCAGGGCAGTACCAGTGAGGAAAGAGCGAATATTTTCTAATTCGTTGATCCGGCTGGATATTTCCCCAACAGGGCGCTTTTCAAAATAACGCAGTGGTAAACGTAAGAGGTGGTCGATAACTTCACTTCCCAAACTTAAATCAATCCGGTTGGTGGTATCGACAAACAAGTTGGTACGTAGCCAAGTAATAATGCCCTCTACTATAGCCATTGCTATGAGCAGAAAACCCAGAACATTGAGAGTATTAATCCCGTTTTGAATGATAACTTTATCAATAATTACTTGGGTGATTAAGGGATTTGCTAGTCCCAATAGTTGTACAAATAATGAAGCAATAAATACTTCAATTAAAACAGCACGATGTTTTTTTATAGCAGGTAGAAACCAACTTAAGCCAAATCGCTTTTGAGGAGTTTCTTTGGTCGGTTTCAGCAGAAGTACTTGTCCCTCTTCCCCCCAAGTTTCAGCAAAATCGGCTGGCTTTTTACGAATGATTCCCTGTTCTGGAATACCAAGAACTAGTTCAAATTCAGTGGCTTTGTAAAGAATTGCATAGCTATCTTGCCAAGGAATCAAAACTGGTGTGGGTAGTTTAGATATAGCGACTCCGGGAACATTCACCAGTTGAGAGGTTAATCCCATCAATTCTGCTAAAGCACCACATAATTGAATGGAAATACTGCCTGTGCGCTGAAAATTACTAACTAACGCACGGCGTAGGACATCGCGGCGAAATGGCATTCTGTTGTGTTGCGCTAGCATTTGAAAACAGGCAAGAGTTCCATCTACAGGGCCACGACCCGATATATGCGGGTATTTAATTCCTTGCCCTAGCTCTACTTCTTCTGTTTGTTCTGGGCGCTCTGGAGCGAATGGGGCGTTTGCCCAAATTCCAGTATCTGACAATGAGGCGATGTTAACGTCAGATTCAGTCATCGGGAGTGTCGGATCGGTAAAACCAACTAAGCGAACTTCTCCAGTAATATTAGCTCGATCTGAGCCAGGCAAAAGTCTTTCGCCCACATCATAGTTAGACCCTTTACTGCTAACTAACCACAGGAAATTAGGGTCTAATGAAGAGAGTGGTGTTTTCCCATTCGGCAAGTTAAGGATAGTAGCTTGTTTTGTTGCAGCAGTAGCCAGTTCTTTGAGATTGTCTGGAATCTTACCTCGACGTTCTAATTCTGCACCCAACAGGTCAAAAACTTCAACTAAGCTGCAATAGTTACGAAAGGCGTTGGCTATGGTGGGTTCATGTTCTAGTAGACTTAAGAAATCCGAGGCTTTGAGCGTTAGGCAAAGAGTTTCAACTGAAGCGATCGCTGTTTCACACGGTACACCACGCAGCAAGCTTGTCCAACCAATGATTTCTCCTGGTTTTAGTAGTTGCAAGGTATCTGGAGCAGCAGCACCTGGAGTATATCCTAGTAAACGAGCTTGACCTTGGTATAGGATGGCTATCCTAGCTGGGAGGGTTTCTCGCACAAGGATAGCTTGCCCCATGCGGTAGCGCAAAGGCTCAAGTTTTGCGGCAATCTGCTCAACACTGGTTATAGAAAGCTGATTAAATGGGTAGATGCTGGCGAGGAATTCTTGAATTGTGGTAGTGCTTTCTATCATCTT
>CAZZZY010000884.1:0-2934 GCA_964658545.1 uncultured Acetobacteraceae bacterium
AACAGTGATTGTAATGATTATATACAGATTTCATGTAGATGAGTATTGATTGTCTGCAGTCGGGGCATCGACTGCTGGGTTAGGTGATGTCAGACAGTTTATGACTGCAATCGCTGTTTGAGCCTAGAATCCCCCGAATTTAGCGTTCGCGCAGCGTCTCGTAGAGAAGCGCATTCGGAGGAGTATGTCAAGTTTCCCATTCGCTACTTCACAGAAAATTCTTGCAGAAAATACATCTGAAACATCATGAATTCGCCGATTCATCAAGTTTTGTTGCTGGACACAAGAGTTTAACTGAATATATTATTGTTACTATTACAGACCTTTTGCCTATCTTTATATTTGGGTATGATATAACCCAGCTATGTGCTTGGACTATTATAGGCAATGCTTATAACTTAGAAGGTCATAGTTCATTATCAATATTTTTTGTCCCATCAGATTTTCACGATCTTCACCACAGTTGTTTCAAGGGAAACTATGGAATTCAAGGATTTTGGGACAGATTATTCAACACGCTAAATCCTCCTACAAAGAAGCTAGGAATTATATTTCCTGTAGCTTTTTTGGAGCATAGCACTATGAAGTCGTCTAGTAATTTGGATTAAGTAGCTTAAATCTGACACTTATTAATTAGGCAAAATTGCAAAATGAATTCAGAAGCCTGAATTCATTTTGCTAAGTTACCACCCCATTGTTCCTGGACTACCTTTAAATGGCCCGACAATATCAGCAGTAATCCATCCTCCATAAAAATCACCAGGTTGAGACATAACTAGCTCATCATTTACATAGCAAGCATCCATTAAACTAGGATAAAAAGCATAGTATTCTTGAATGGTGACAAAATCAGGTGTGGGGTCAAAATATCGCCAAGCAGCGTTATTTATATACTGATCACCGATGCTGATATCATAATATTGACACTTACCTTTCCATTCACACCAAGTTTTTTTAGGGGTTTCTATCAGATACTCTAGTTTAATGTCTTCTGAAGGAATGTAATAAGAAGGAGGATGGCTAGTTTCTACGACTCTTTTAGCTTTAGTTGTTTCTGCTAAAACAATACTATTAACAATTATCCGAATTGATTTGTTGCTATCTTCTAAACGAGCCGGGCGGGGATAATCCCAAACTGACTCTTGACCGGGTTCTGGTACGATTGGCTTTGGCCTCATTCTCAATCATCTCCTTTTAAATATCTTGAGCAATTCTAAAACCAGCGTGTTGATAAAAGTAGGGACGAAACCAGTTGCGATAGGTTGGTAATGCCATTGAACCATTAGTAGCCCAAGAACCGCCAAGCATCATCTGATGTTTATCATCAAAAAAGGGGGCTGCTTGATCTTCGTAAAGCGGATGAGGTTCAAATCCTGGTAGGGCGTTGAAAGTGTCTCCCAACCATTCCCAGAGGTTTCCTCTGAGATCATAAAGTCCACAAGCGCTATTAGCTGGTTTGAACATTCCCACTGGGGTGGGGGAAATGAATTGTAAGTTGAGATTATAGTTAGTTGAGAAGTGGTTATTCTCAGAGGTAAGTAAGGCTTGATTCCATTCGGCTTCAGTCATCAAGCGGATTTCTGAGCCTTGAAAACGACAAAATGCGATCGCTTCGTAGTAATTGACTTCTACAGGCCAATCTAGGGGGAAGTCTATTTCGTCGAATGTGGCTCGATAGCGGTAGCCATCCAGCAAGGGTATCCAGAATTTGGGATGTTGGATGTTGTATAGTTGCTTCCAATCCCAAGATTCAGCATCCCAGTAGTCTGGATTGTTGTAACCACCAGCTTGAACAAATTTTAGATATTCTCCGTTAGTGATTAGATATTGACTAGCTAAAAACGGTTCCACTTTAACAGTGCGATCGCCATATTCGCTATCCCAACCATAGGTAAGATCGTCCTTGGGTTTTCCTAGTTTCACCACGCCACCTGGAATTAAGCGCATTTCATTGTTGGGAATGTTCCCTTTGCTAGGTGCATAATTCCAGCCTGGGGGACATTTTAGGCGATCGGTAGGCAATTGACGCATCAGCATCGAAGAGGTTTCAAAGTGAATGCGACTATGTTCTATCCCCATCAGTAAAGCCCAGAAGGGATGCTGTTGATGAATCGGGAGATGCAAGGAAGGATTGTGAATCACCTTTGCGATCGCTTCTTGTGCTTTGTCTCGATATTGCCAAACTTTTTCTACATCAGGCCAGCTAACCCCTTTCATCGCTGTATTGAGTTCTGTAGGTGTTTTTGGATCAACTCCGATTTCAAATAGGGTTTCGTATTGGGAATTAATTCCCGCTTTGATTAAACCAACGCCAATTAACTTGTTGATGAAAAAAACAGCGGAGTGGCCAAGATAAAAAATTAGACGGTTTCTTAAAGGATCGGGGTTAAGATAAAAAGTTTCTTCCCCAACTAAACTTTTCATCAGTGTTTCTTCAAGTTCCCAAGAATTTTGAAAGTAGTTGAGCAGGTTTTTTGAACTGCAATCATTGAGTGTGGGGACTTGAGTTGATGTCAGTTTATTTATCGTTGGAACTAAAGCCATAATATTTTTGATAGAATATTAACTGCACAAATTACATAAGCTACAACAGATTACACAAAAAAGTGTTGTTGATCACATTTTATCTTGTGTCGTTATGATCAAACAATCTGTTAAATTTGTAAATAGATAAAGAATGTCAGGATTTACGCACTGTACAAATTACTCATGGTATGTATTCACTAAAATAGGTCGTTTTAGGCTTTGATTAATCATTCTTTGATATGACAAAGACTCATAATACAAGCCCCTAAATTTATTTATGGGGATTATTAATTTTGAATTTTGTTAGCGCTGCCGTATTGCCTGCGGCATGGCAACTCCTAGAGAAGCAAGCTACGCGCAGCGCGTTCGCATGATTGCGTCTCGTAGAGAGAAATAAGGTGTCCGTGA
>CAZZZY010000885.1:0-2931 GCA_964658545.1 uncultured Acetobacteraceae bacterium
CGCCCCCGAAAAAGGGAATAAGGTACAGGTTACAGGGTACAGTTATTCCCTATCATTGAACAAAAAGATCCCCGACTTCTTGAATAAGTCGGGGATCTGAGCCTCTAGGTGTTTGTAAATTAAATAGGATTGCCATATTATCTCAGGCTAAAATAGCTAAATCCCCTAAATAAAGATGGTTTATGAACCAGCCAATATCAGAAAGAGTGCGCTGGACTACCGCCGATTTAGAGTTGTTTCCAGATAACGGAAACCGCTATGAAATTATTGACGGAGAATTATTTGTGACCAGAGCGCCTCACTGGAATCATCAAAAAGTCTGTGTGAGAATTATGGCTCCATTAGATATCTGGTCACAAGCTACTTCGTTGGGACAAGTCGTACCCGCTCCAGGCATCATTTTTGGCGATAATGATAATGTGATTCCTGATGTTGTCTGGGTTAGTAATCAAAGATTGTCCCTACTTTTAGATGAGGCGGGGCATTTGACTGGTGCGCCAGAACTGGTAATAGAGGTACTGTCTGCTGGGATTGAAAACGAAAAGCGGGACAGGGAATTTAAACTAAAGCTTTACTCAGCAAGAGGTGTTAGGGAATATTGGATTGTGGATTGGCGCAACCAACAGGTGGAAGTTTATCGACGCGAACAAGCAAGTTTAAAGTTAGTTGCTACGTTGTTCAATGGTGATGAGTTGAACTCACCCATATTGCCTGATTTTACTTGTGCGATCGCATCCCTGTTTGCTTAACACAATAGCAAGCGATCGCTGAAGCGGAGTGCGCTATCTTTGAATATATTAATTAATGCGGAATTGAGGTATGAATGCCGAGGAATTACTCCGGCGTTATGCTGGTGGAGATAGAGATTTTACTGGGGTTGATTTGAGTAAATTCATGCTATTCGCTCCTCTCACTAGTTGAGGAACGAAACCCAACATTTATGACGGATATCCAATTAACAAATAAAAAGTAAAGCTTAACTGTGCTGCAAAAACTCAACCTTGGGCAATAACGGATCAGTCACAATACCCACACCTCTAAAACCCCAGCGTTTGAGCAAGTTACCCAACTGTGTACGCGCAACAGATTCCACAGTAAAGCGATTTGCCAATTCTGCCGCATGGGTATTGAGATAACTAAGGGCATCAAAGTTTTCTTGAAACAGCAATAAATAACCTGATGTTTCAGTGTCAGGACGAGCTATGAGATAATTACCGTCAGTTTTTGAGCGCACTAAGTAATAGACTTCGGACAGCATGGAGATAAGGTTAAACCAATGACAAATGACCAATGACTAATTGAGATTTTCTAGGCGAATGCGAGGATCGGCGGCTTTTAACATTAAATCGGCGATTAAATTACCAGCAATCAGCAACACTGCGCTCATTACCAAGCTTGCCATTAATAAATATAAATCTTGAGCTAATACAGCCTGTAAGCTCAACCTTCCTAAACCTGGCCAGTTGAAGAAGAATTCGGCAATGAAGGCACCGCTTAATAAACCAGCTAATTCAAAACCCAATAAGGTAATCAAAGGATTTATGGCGTTGCGGAGTGCATGAACGTAAATTACGCGATTTTCTGGCAAACCTTTGGCACGAGCCGTTTGGATGTAATCTTGACGCAGCACATCCAATAATTCGCCACGAGTGATGCGTTGTAAACCAGCAAAACTGGTAATTGAGAGGGCGATCGTGGGTAAAATCATGTGCCAGCCGATATCTAAGATTCTGCCAAACCACGTCAGTTCTGAGTGATTGATGCTAGTCATGCTACCCACGGGGAATAAGGGTGAGGTGATTTGAGCTAAAACCAGCAGTGCTAAGGCGGTAATGAAACTGGGAAAGCCTTGTCCGGTATAGCTAATAACCTGTAAAATCCGATCTGAAAGCTTATTTTGGTTAACAGCAGCAAAAATTCCGAGAGGGATAGCGATCGCCCATGTGACAATTAAAGAGGCGATCGCTAATAACAAAGTCGCTGGTACCCTTTCCCACAACAGTGATGCCACTGAACGTTGATAAATAAAACTCGTGCCAAAATCCCCTTTTGTCAAAATTCGCCATATCCATAGCCAAAATTGCTCTGGCCATGACTTATCCAGACCAAACTGCCGCTTTAGTTCCTCAATTCTTTCTGGAGATATCTTCGGGTTTTGCCGCAGCGTATCTACATAGTCCCCTGGAGCAAGTTGAATAATGAAAAACGACAACGCTGAAGCCAAAAACAAAGTCAGTAGTGCCTGCAATACCCGCTTTGCCACATAAATAAAAGTTTCGCTCGTGACTAGCCTGATTAGCCAATCCCGTCCTGTTTCTAAAGAAATTCTCGTAGATGTCATTTGTCCTTTGTCCTTTGTTATTTGCTAATGACCAATGATCAATGATCAATGACAAATAACTAATATTCAATTAGAGAGATAATCGGCACATCCGGCAAATATTTACGCCCTTCTAAATCCCGTAGCTCGATAATAAACCCAAATCCTACTAATTCGCAGCCAATTTTCTGTACTAACTTTGCTGTTGCACTTGCAGTTCCACCCGTGGCAATCAAATCGTCCACAATTAAAACTCGGCTACCTTGATGTAGAGCATCTTGATGCACTTCTAGACAGTCTGTACCATACTCTAGTTCATATTCAATTGAGTAAACCGCTCCTGGTAACTTACCTTTTTTGCGGACGGGAATAAAACCAACTCCTAATTTATAAGCTAGAGGTGAGCCAAAAATGAATCCCCTCGACTCTATACCTATGACATAATCCGTTATGATCCCAGCTTCATTACATTTTTGTGTTAAAAAGTCAATAGTGTAGCGCAGTCCCTCTGGATCGCGCAGTAACGTAGTAATATCCCGAAATAAAATTCCGGGTTTGGGGAAATCTGGGATGTTACGAACGAGAGACTTTAGATCCATAAAAAGGGAATG
>CAZZZY010000886.1:0-534 GCA_964658545.1 uncultured Acetobacteraceae bacterium
TTTTCAAACAGAAACTTTTTCTTTGTCCAGAGGTCGTAGGGGCGGGTTGAGTGACATCTTCGTGAATGATTGATCATATCTGTCAACCCGCCCCTACAGCTTGTGGTTTTGCGTAAATCCTAAAATTATCTGGCTCCCACAGTTTCTCTAGATAATGACTATCCTTGAATATAAGGGAATCAAATCAGCGTAAACTGCCAGCAGGTGTAAGATGCTGCAACCAGAACAGATATTACAAGATCGTTATCAAATCCAACGCCAACTCGGTAACAATGGGATTCGTCAAACTTGGCAAGCATTGGATTTACAAGCCTCTGATGGCGCAAATTCGACCGTGGTGGTCAAACTTTTAGCCTTTGGCGGTACTGTACAGTGGGACGATTTGAAACTTTTTGAGAGGGAAGCACAAATTCTTAAAACAATAAGTCATCCCCGCATCCCTCGATATATAGATTATTTTTGTATCGACGATCGCACACTCTGGTTTGGCTTAATCCAAGAATATATTCCTGGTGAGTCGCTTAAAGAAAAACT
>CAZZZY010000886.1:544-2928 GCA_964658545.1 uncultured Acetobacteraceae bacterium
AGAAAAATCGCCGGTGAGATTTTAAATATTCTCATGTATCTACATGAGTTAAATCCAGGGGTGTTACATAGAGATATTAAACCGAGTAATTTAATCTGCGGTGAAGATAATCGGATTTATTTAGTTGATTTTGGCGCAGTTCAGGATAAAGCGGCAAGAGAAGGCGTTACTTTTACCGTTGTGGGTACTTATGGTTATGCCCCAATGGAACAATTTGGTGGTCGAGCAGTTCCAGCTTCAGACCTCTATGCACTGGGTGCGACTCTGATTCATTTGCTAACTGGAACTTCCCCATCTGATTTACCCCAGCAGGATTTGCGACTGCAATTTACCGACCGAGTTAATCTCAGTCCCAGTTTTGTCAGTTGGCTACAAAAGTTGCTAGAACCCGCTCCTGAACAACGATTTTCTGATGCCCGCCAAGCGCTGAATGCTCTCAAATCTGGTCTGGCTGTGAAATCTGCAAACAGGAATCAGCTTTTATCGGCAAGAGAAATAATCAACAATTCTGGATGCGGGATAAATAATCACAATGAAGCAGTCCCAGAGGAAATTATCGGTTGGAACTGGGGCGCATTTCTCATGCCTTGGTTGTGGATATGGCCAAATCAAGTATGGTACGGTTTGTTCTGTTTTATACCCCATTTTTGGTGGTTAATGGCGATCGCTCTTGGTGCAAAAGGCAATGAATGGGCTTGGAAAAGTAGGCATTGGCGCAGTATTGAACAATTCAAAGCACATCAAAGAGGCTGGGCGATCGCTGGTATTTTAATTGGAGCGCCTATTAGTATTATTTTGTGGGCTGGAGCGATCGCTTTATTCAAATCTGCACTTTAGTGGGGTATGGGGCATGGGGCATTGGGTATTAATTCTTCTCTCTCATCTTCCCCTGCTCCCTCATCTTCACCTGCCCCCTGCCCCCTGCTTTCTTCTAACTACTAACTTGCGATTCAACTACACCCACGGGACAAGATACGTTTGTCCCTCCTAAACCACAATACCCATTGGGATTTTTAGCTAGGTATTGCTGATGGTAAGCTTCTGCGTAGTAGAATTCCGGCGCATCTAAGATTTCTGTAGTAATCTGGCCATAACCTGCACCGTTGAGGGCTTGCTGATAAGCTTCCCGCGATGCTTCTGCTAGCTGCTTTTGACTTTCAGAATATACATAAATTCCCGAACGGTATTGAGTGCCAGTATCATTACCTTGGCGCATCCCTTGGGTGGGATTGTGGCTTTCCCAAAAGACTTTCAGCAATTCGGCATAACTAATCACTTTGGGATCAAACACAACCAATACCACTTCATTGTGACCAGTCCGCCCACTACATACCTCTTCATAGGTGGGGTTGGGTGTGAATCCGGCAGCGTAACCCACTGCGGTAGTGTAAACTCCTTTAAGTTGCCAGAATTTGCGTTCTGCACCCCAAAAACAGCCCAAACCAAAGATTGCCTTCTCTAATCCATCGGGAAAAGGAGCTTTTAAAGGGTTCTTGTTGACATAATGAGCGGCTGGTACTGACATAGATTGCGCCCTTCCTGACAAAGCTTCTTCAGGTGTGGGTATAACTTGCTTTTTGCCAAATCCGAATAGTGCCATTGATTTTGACTCTGATATATATCTTTACCTTATTTACTATTGTAAAGATTCTGGCGATCGCTTGGGGTTTTCTTAGAGTCCTGACTGACGGTGTTGACCTTGCTCTGGCGCTAGTCCATGCTATTCATCAATAGTTATAAATACTTTTCAGTACTTATGGATAAAATACCAAAAATTGATCGTCAAAGGGAGCATCAAGCGAACGAACGTACCTTTCTAGCTTGGCTACGTACTTGTATTTCATTGATTGGCTTTGGTTTTGCTATTGCCCGATTTGGTATATTTCTACGCCAGCTGAATCTTGCTATTACTCAACAACAAACTCCGGTAAATCCATTATCCAACTCGGAAAATTTGGGTCTGGCTTTAGTAATTTTTGGAATTTTGGCTGTTGCATTAGCCGCATGGCGATACAACCAAGTTTTCTGGCAAATTGAACGAGCAGATTATAGACCAAATAGGTTAATTGTTTGGATAATGACTGGAGTAGTAATTATTTTGGGACTTCTCAGTATTCCTTTGCTCTTAAGGCGTGATCAAGTCCCTCCTCGTTCTCCTTTTCCAACTCAACCACAGTCTCGAATCTATAAGATCCCCGACTTCTTTAAGAAATCGGGGATCTGAGCTTCTCGTTAGTCTCAGAAATAACTGTTACACAAGCATTTACTAAGGGTAATAGTGGCCCTAATTGTTCTTGTCCATTTACAGCTAAATCGCTGTGACACAAATAAACTCTCTCGGATACACGAGATAGTAAATCTGTCAAAATCCTTCGCAGTCGTTG
>CAZZZY010000887.1:0-2920 GCA_964658545.1 uncultured Acetobacteraceae bacterium
CTCAACTAATGACTCGGTTTCACTACTTAAGCCGGATAGTTCATCACAGGATAGTAGTGAACCATCCGAGTCATCACCATCGACAACTACAAAACGAAAGAAAGCAACGGCTAAGACTTCTTCCCAATTTAATATCACTGATAGGAGTGAATTATGAAACGTATCGTGATGATACTGGGGGGCAAGGGTGGTACAGGTAAGACTGCCTTTACTCGCTTACTTCTGGATGTAATGCACAATAAAAGCATTAATTATCTAGCTTATGACGCTGATACAGAGAATCCTGAACTATACGAGTATTATCAAAACTTGGGTAATGGGGTAAGGCTGTTGAACTTCCTGGAGGTGGCAGAGGCGAAACGCTTCTTTACGGAAATTAAAGCGGAGTCACCAGACTCAGTAATAGTAGATATGCCGGGGGCATCAAGCAATAAAACCAGGGAGATTATCAGTAAGTTTGGGCTATTCAAGATTGCAGGTGATTTGGGTTATCGGGTAACGCTGGTGACTGTGCTTAACCTTGGGTACTCGGTGATAACCAGCTTAAAAACTATGGCTGACTTCTGTGGAGATAAAGCAGATTATGTGGTGGTAAAAAATCTGTGCTGGGATAAAGGTTCAGGTTTTCAGCGCTGGGAGAACAGCAAAACATCGGCAGCGATAGCCGAACTGAAAGGCATAGAAATAGATATGCCAGAGCTAGACTACTCGACCTTTGACACGTTGACAGAGAAAGGTTTACCTTACTCGGCTGCTACTGAAGAGAATGGATTTCCTTTTGGGGATTACCTACTAGTCAGTGGATTTTTGGATCAGGCTAAACCAGAGCTAGAAAAGGCTGAGGTTTATCTGGGGTTGCAGCAACCATCAGTTATACCAGATGCTTTAGAAAACACTACGACTTCAAAACAGACAAAAGTTACTGCGTCTACTTCTCGTCGGGGTCAAAAGAAAACTAATGAGCAACAACAATAATGGCAACGGCAATCACAGCAATCCTCACTCTGAAACCGCCAATTTAGTAGAGGGTAGTGAACTGGGTGAGGTCAAGACTGCGCTAGGAAGATTATATAGAGAGTTTGAAAGTTTTAAGCAGTCACAGAAAACTGAACGCGAAAGGGATAGGGCGGAATTACAAGCATGGGCACAGACGAATTTAATTCAGAGTCAACTCCTCAACCAAGCGATAGCGACAATCGAGATCCTGACGAAGGAATTGAAGAATCAGAATCTCTCCTCGAACGAGTACGAGCAGAGCAACGAAGATTTGAGACAAGAATTAATTCCCTTGCTGACACAGTATTTGAATATGCCCAAGTCATCAGCGACATTAGAGAGCTTAGAGTTCAAAGGGCTGAAAAGCGAAGTATTGCAGCTAAAACAGAACGGGAATCAACTGTTGAATCACACGCAGAAGTTGACTACGGCGATTCAGGAGTTGAAGAACACCCCTCCCCCCAAACCCATCACCATAGAGAAAGAGGTTTATCGCTCTGAACCCATAGGTAAATATGGGACGATGGGGTTGTTTACTGCATTATTTAGTTTGTCAATTTTCTTTCTACTCAATCAAATTATTCCGGTAAAAATATCGGATGATTTCAATAACTATCTACAAGCTATCTGGCAGCGCACTGGTTTTACTAATACCAAGTTACAGAGAGTTGAACGATATCTTGGTACTGACAATAACCGCCAAAAATAAGTGAACTATAGCGGCTAAAATTCCGAATTTTAGCCGCTAACTTCAACTTTTTAAGTTGTTTTAGCACCGACGCTTATTCTAGTACTGCTGTTCATTGTTTTTAGCACTTAGTAGATTTAACTCAGTTTTGGGCTGAACGTTTTCCCAGATTCTTCGTCTACCATCTGTTGAATATCTGGATGGAGGTAGTATCCTCCATCCCGAAAAACTAAATTTTTCTGGTCAATCAAAGATTGCAAAACTCTATCAAACTGCTCTGTGGTAAACAGGTACTTAGCTGGATTAAAACCCCTGTTGATGAAATGCACACTGCCCATAAACAATTCTTTGTAATCGTGGATATTTTCAAGCTGCACACCCCAAACTATGGCAGGCGGTAAAGCCTCATCTTTGGGTTGTACTGCTCCCGCCATCTTGATTGTTTCTTCAGTAATACCGTTACCTCTCCTGGCAACTTTTTTACGCCGTTGTGCTTTCCCCATGTCTAATCCTCACTGCACGTCCGATAAGCCTACTCTTGTTACATGACACTTGTAATAGATGTGGTTTAAGGCTAGTGCCATCGAGTAAAACGACAAATCAAGTAAAAATTTTACCTTTATAATGCTCAGTTTTAACGCTCCTGACAACGCCCTTTTTACCGTCAATAGCCAGCCCGAAAGTATGGGAACGATCTAACTCGTGTCCTTTATTAATACTAAATACTGGATCTGTTTTCTAATCAAATGTCCAACCAAGGGCGCAGATGAGCGCGTCTAACCCTCGCCCCTGGCTTTTGCTTAGTACCGATGCGGATATCGTTTGATTGTCCGCACTCCCAGATGTAAACTAGTTCGCCGTTGTAATCAGCTAATGAATCTGCGCCGATTCGCCACACGCTATTAGCTGCGTCTTTAATATGTTGCAGTTGTTCTTCTTTAAATCCTGCAACAGCTTGGCGTAGTTCCTCAACTTTTAGCGACATTACAAGCTGACCAAGTGACGACTTATCATCCCAGTTATTAATCATCTGTTGGGTGAGAGATGGAGTAGTGACGACCTCATAGGGCTGTGAAGTCGTCACAGTGACGACCTCGTGACGACCTGAAACACTTTCTGGTGAACGATTTGATGAAAGTGACGACGTATCCTCCTCATTCTGCTCTATAGGAAATGGCATCAAGTAGCATTGGTTGTTGCTACTTTCCTCTGTTTTTTTGATAAAAAGGTCGTCAC
>CAZZZY010000888.1:0-2920 GCA_964658545.1 uncultured Acetobacteraceae bacterium
ATTGATGGAACGTTACCCACGCTCAAAAGTTAGGAGTTAGGAATTAGGAGTTATATTATTGATCCCCGACCTGTTACTCCTGACTCATAACTTTTTCCTCAGCGCTCATATCTCAGTATTAGCAGTACTGCGATACATCTTCCCCACACTCGTCGGCTAGATAGCACAGCGCTCGGAAGCGTAAACCAACCACTTCTTCATATAAGGGGTTGAGCTTGCACATGGGTGGAATATGAAACAAGGTTTTCCCGAATAATTGGACATCTCGCTCAAAGGGACACTGAGATGGAATCAGTTTACATAAACGGTGAGCTAGTTGGCGATCGCTGACTTGAATGTTTTCTATACGCTGCCGTAGGGGTTGGAGAATATCCCAGTAAGGCTTGGAAATAGAATGGTTTAGCTGGGTTACTTTGTGGTTACTAGTCTCTGCTTGATTGATTGATACCCAGCTTGCCAGAAAAATCTTTTTTGTGGTATTGTTGAATACCTTCATGTTTAACCCTCTGTGTTATTGAGGCTATTCATCTTTCTGATGAATATATACTACGTGGTAACGAACTTTCCCGGAAAAATCGCGTCCTGACTGCGATATAATTTAATACCTGATTAGCCACTTAAGTCAGAACCTAATTTATTACTACGTCAAGTTAATCGCAAATTTATGGGGATCGGTAGTGTAATATTACGATCTTGTTCATAACTTAACACAGTTTAAATTCTAATAAAGACATCCATCATTGGATAGGTTTTAGTGTAACATTTACAGAACTTAATATAAGGTCTTTCTAAAAGAATTTTTCCTCAGTATAAACATCGGTAATACCCTAGAAGGCATTTTTCCTTTCCGTGTTCCCACTTTTTCACGTGAGTGTGTTCTATTCATTGCTGGCTGAATGCCTTAGAAGTACAGAGAGTAAATAGACCAAGCGGTAAGGGCACAGCAATGCTCTTGATTTTGACTAATCCATCCAAAGAGCTTTTGATGTTCCACAAGATCAGGAACAGCGTCAACCTTTTCGTGCTGGACGTTTTGTACTCATGATGTAATCTCAGAACATCTTGATTGATGTTCTTAGAGGATGTTTGAAAAGTCGTAAAGTATACTAGAAACCCCGCTTCCATTCCTCTCCCCCACAGGGAGAGAGGCTTTGAAACCCCCACATTCCCTCCTAGTGAAGGGGGGCTATGGGGGTTAGGTTCTTAATGCTTTGATGTTACCAAAAATACTTTTTAAACATCCTCTTAGATTACATCCTATGGTTCCTTTTTGCTTAAGTTGACACCAATGGGCAATGCCGTGTCCTTACGGGTGTACCTCACTAGGTCGGAAATCGCTATATGAAATCCCCTAACCTAAATTTATTTATGGGGATTATCTTTTATACTTTTGAACAAAGCTATCCTGCAAGACTTTCAATCAAATGCCAATGGCGGCTATTTTCAATAGCCTGCTTGATGAATTCAAACATTTGTCGGCAGTAATTATCTAGTTGGAGTGGTAGTTCTTCATTTTTAATCACAATACTCATCTTGGTTTCTGTTTCAGTAGATTTTGATTTGTCAATCAGTACTTCTACTGTGATCAATTTAGGGAAAGGAACGTTGCCGATAACCTCACGGGCAATAATGTAATCACCCGTGTAGTATTGAATATCCAACTGACAGTCCTGTAGAAGTTCTACAAGTAACGGCTGGAGATGGTCACTAGGAACAGAAACAATAAATGAACAGGTATAGCGAGCCATAATAGCCCCACGCCTTGCAACACTCCGTCCATCCTATAATACTGAAGCATCTAAACTGAAAGTCATTCAAAAAGCAAAGTTTGTAAGCTGAAATTTTGATCAAAAACTTTACAATAGGGGTTTGGCTGAGGTAGAAAATGAATGAAAGTAGCAATTACTGGATCAACAGGATTTGTCGGTAGTCTTTTAGTACAACAACTCCACGGAAAAGGTCATAAAGTAGTAGTATTAGCTCGGAACACCGCTTTTGCTCAAAAGGTTTTTCCATCTGAGGCTTTCCCTAATCTAGAAATTGTTGCCTATACACCAAATGCATCTGGTTCTTGGCAAAGTGTGATTGCTAGTTGTGATGGCGTAGTTAATCTGGCAGGAGAACCCATTGGTGAAGGACGCTGGACACCAGAACGCAAACAAGAAATCCTCAATAGCCGAAAGTTAGGCACACAAAAAATAGTTGAAGCAATAACCAACGCTAACCCCAAAACAGCAGTCGCTACAAACTCCTCCACCCCTGCAACGCGCTGCCTCCCAACTGTGTTAATTAATGCTTCGGCTATTGGTTACTATGGCACCAGTGAAACGGAAACCTTTGATGAAACAAGCGTATCTGGTAACGATTTTCTCGCCCAAGTCTGCCAAGCTTGGGAAGCAGAAGCGAGAAAGGTAAAAGATGCTGGTGTACGGCTGGTAATTCTGCGTTTTGGGATTGTTCTGGGCAATGGTGGTGCTTTGGCTAAAATGATTCCGCCTTTCAAACTCTTCGCTGGTGGTCCCATTGGTAGTGGTCGGCAGTGGTTCTCATGGATTCACATAGACGATTTAGTTAACCTGATTCTGCAAGCTTTAACTAAACCGGAAATAGAAGGCGTATACAATGCCACTGCCCCTAACCCAGTGCGAATGGCAGATTTAAGCCAAACTTTGGCACGAGTGATGAATCGCCCTTCTTGGTTGCCTGTTCCTGCTTTTGCGATCGAAGCTCTTTTAGGAGACGGGGCTATAGTAGTTTTAGAAGGTCAGCAAGTCCTTCCCAAGCGCACCCTGGAAACAGGTTTTGAGTACAAATATCCTAATTTACAATTAGCACTAAGACAAATTCTTACATAGAGTGAAAAAAGGAGTGGGGAGCAGGGGCACAGGGGCACAGGGGCAGAGAAGCAAAAGAAGAATAA
>CAZZZY010000889.1:0-2913 GCA_964658545.1 uncultured Acetobacteraceae bacterium
GCGCCTTGGCGGTTCGTTAAAAAATTGACTTTGGTAACAGAGTTTTAGCCTTAACTGAACCGTATTGCCTTATATAACGGTGCGTTAGGCGCTCATCTTGTATTTCTCGTGACAAATCATATCGAAGTATGCGCCTAACACACCCTACAAGAATTTTATGGGGATTATCTTTTTACCAAGAAGGGGGAAAGGGCACAGAATTTAGAACTTTTCCCCACAAGGTATAAAGCCCCTGTTTTTAAATAGGTCGAAAAAAAAAGAAGATAATACCCGCCACGTAGTGCGAGAAAAATCAGCGCCCAGGCGAGCCGCTCCGCCTCCGGTCTTTATTTGAAACCCCTGCTTTTAAGTATGGGGTTCCCTTTCCCCTTTCCCCTTCTTCATTTTTTACTTTTTAAAAGCCTCAAATGGCGTAAAATCGTCCCCTAACTGGTAGTCCGCTCCGATTTAAGTAAGTCGGCGTTAAAAAATCAAGCTATGTGACGAAATGTAAAATCAGTGAATAGCTTAATAAATTGGTCATTCCATAATTTTTACAAAACTAAACATACATAGGTTTTATCGTGCCGACTTAACTTATTGAGAGGATTCTGTTAAAGAATAATTACTAAAAGCATAATCATATTTTAATATTGCACCACTAATCTTAAATCCTAGTACTTCCTTGTGGTCAGTGGTATGTTGAACAAACCTCTTAGAAGAAAATGTTTAAACTATACATCAATTGGTGCAGTTATTATGGGGCTGACTGGAGGCCCTATAGTCTCCACTCTTGCCCAGGCTGAGGAGACTAAGAGCGTCACTCATATCAAGCACGTCATTGCCAAGGCTGAGGAGACTAAGACCCTCACCCCTATCAAGCACGTCATTGTCATTGTTGGTGAGAACCGAACCTTTGATCATCTCTTCGGTGCTTACCAACCGCGAGCGGGTCAGACAGTGTCTAATCTGTTATCCAAGGGCATTATCCATGCTGATGGGACACCTGGACGTAACTTCCAAGCAGCAACTCAATACCAAGCTTCCATCACCAATACCTTCTCGTTGAGTCCTGCTAACAAACAACCTTATACAACGCTACCACCGCCTAAAGCTGGCGGTCCAGAAGCTGCAAGTGATACGAATCCGCCTCCCTTTCAGACATTGGCTGCTGTCCAAGCTGCCAATCCGGCGCTGCTATCGGAGGATTTCGGGCTGCTACTTACTGGGGCAACTGGATTGCCTAGTGGTACTGTGGATACCCGAATCAAGAACGTGAATAACTTACCAAGTGGTCCTTTCCAACTGACGCCTAGTGTGCCCTATGATGCCTACGCAGCTAGCCCTGTGCACCGCTTCTATCAGATGTGGCAGCAGACAGATTGCGACATTAGCCATGCCAGTGCAGAAAATCCTACTGGCTGTCTTAAGGATCTTTTCTCTTGGGTCGAGGTGAGCGTCTCCGCAGGCAGCAATGGGAAGCCATTTTCGACTTTCACCAATCCGGAGGGTTCCACCGCCCTGGGCTTCTACAACGTCAATAACGGAGACGTGCCATACTTCAAGTCTCTGGCTGATGATTACGCAATCAGCGACAACTACCATCAGCCCTTCATGGGTGGCACCGGTGCAAACTCAGTCATGATTGGTATTGGTGATGCCATTTGGTACAGCGATGGCAAAGGCAATCCAGCCACACCACCTCAAGATGAGATTGAGAATCCCAATCCCCAGCCTGGAACCAATAACTTCTACACACAGGATGGCTATTCCGGCGGCACCTACAGCAATTGTTCTGACCCCAGTCAGCCAGGGGTTAAACCTATTTTGCATTATCTGCATTCCCTCCCTTACAAACCAAAGTCCAACTGTGCACCGAATACCTACTATCTCCTGAACAACTACGATCCTGGCTATTTGGGTGACGGAACTGTTGACAATGGCATCACTAACAGTGGCTTTGTTATCCCACCGTCATCTGTTCGCACCATTGGTGATTCTTTGTTGGAAAAAAATATTTCGTGGCGGTACTACGGTGAAGGTTGGAACCAATACGTTAAAAATCCAACCAGTAAAACCAACGTCTATTGCAACATTTGCAACCCATTCCAGTACGTGACGTCAATTATGGCGAACGAGCAGGTACGGACGGAGCATTTGAAGGACACCACGGATCTGGATAACGATATTAACAACAATTATCTGCCTGCCGTTTCCTTTGTTAAGCCTGGTGGGTTACTTGACGGTCATCCAGCATCCTCAAAGTATGATTTGTTTGAAGCTTTTACTAAGAAGATTATCAAAGAGGTTCAAAGCAAGCCAAAACTCTGGAAGGATACAGCAATTCTGATCACAGTTGATGAGGGTGGTGGATATTACGATTCTGGTTACATTCAGCCCCTCGACTTCTTCGGCGACGGAACACGGATTCCTTTAATTGTGGTGTCGCCATACTCTCGCGGTGGTCGTGTTGTTCATACGTATTATGACCATGTCTCGATTCTGAAGTTTATCGAGAAGAATTGGGGACTGTCGCCAATTACAAATCGTAGTCGTGACAATCTACCCAATCCTGAAACCCGCCGCGAAAATCCTTATGCACCGATTAACGGTCCAGCGATCGGCGACTTGATAGATATGTTCGACTTCTCAATCTCTTCCAGGTAACAAACGATTTGTCAATAAGGAATAGTACTCGAAATTTTGTTGATAACGGAAGTAGGAAACACAATTTTAGGGCTAGCGATACCTATGGCTGGCTATTGGGCGTTGCGTTATCCAAACAAGTGCTATTTATTCTGACCCGAAAAAAGCATGTAACCCTTTTTCATCACTCTCACGAGAGAATAAAACAATAATCTTTGCTCAATACCTCTGCCAATTTACGAGGGTTCAACGCCCGTAGAAACGGAAAGTAAAAAGTAAAAAGTAAAA
>CAZZZY010000890.1:0-2912 GCA_964658545.1 uncultured Acetobacteraceae bacterium
ACTAGGTAGATTCGGGTTCGCAAAAGTTCCCAGTTCACTCCAAATCGCTTTCTAAAACCGAAGCGATCGCTTGCTTTGTACTTGTTTGAAATTCTGTGACGTTCACCCGATTCAGAAACCAAATCGAGACTAGCATTCCTACAGCTTCTAGAGCAAATACTAGTCCATAAGCTAAAACTAAATTGGGTAGCAGCTTGCGACCTATATCCAATAAACTACCACCTAAAACCACTGCCACACCTCTAGCAACAGACTGCGCTAATCCCCATGCCCCAATAAATGTACCTGCGGCTTCTGCTGCTGTGAGATCCAACATTAAGCTAACTGCTGCTGTAGTTAAGACACCAGTGCCTAAACCGAACAAAATTAAACTTAGCTTTAGGAAAGCTGGATTAGCTGTGAAACCTGAAATGCCAAGTAATACTGTACAAAATGCCACTAATATGCATCCTAGTCTTGCAGTTCTTTGCTTACCTAAACGTGGCACAATCAAAAAACCACTCACACCGTAGGCAACCAGTACACCTGTTCCATAAAAAACGTTCAGTTTAGTACTTTCAGCCAAAGGCATCTTAAATACCTGGCCTGCATAAGGTTCTAAAACTGGGTCTTGCATAAACAAGCAGAGAGTCATTACCAGTAAAAAGGTGAAAAATACACCCGTTTGGGGACTAGCCGTCAAAATTTCCCAAGCTTTGCCTAGAGTAATGCTGTCTTCTCGGTCTACTAGTGTGGAACGGCTTAAGTATTGGGAGTATTTTTTTTCTACGCCCAATGTCGCGGCGATCGCTAAACCAAATACAATCGCTGGGACGACGAGAAACAGTCTATTGACCGCCGCCTGTAAGGTTGCTGTTGTTGCTTCTGGCGTTAATTGCTTTAGCAAGCTGGCACTGATAATTGCCCCAACAATAATCCCCACCATTAGCATCGACCAAACCACACCAACTACTTTGGAACGGTTATCTTCTTCAGATATATCCACCAACAAAGCAGCAAAGGCAGTACCGCTAGCAGAAATTCCTAGACCGTATATAGCGAAAACTAAAGCCAAAACTGCTGTCCAGCCGATTGTTTGGGTTGTCCATGTCCAACCACCTGTACTGCTTGCAGCAAGATTTAGTTGCCACATTACTTGTATAGCGAAAAAGGCGGCGATCGCAAATATTGCCGCGCCTACCCAAACATAAGCTGTGCGGTGGTATCCCCATAACGGCTTGGCATCGGAAATCTGGCCGAACCAGACACGGGAAGGAGCAACAAATAAAGGCAGTGCTAGAACTACTGATACCAGCGTCGCCGGAATTGCTATTTCTTGAATCATGACTCTATTGAGTACCCCCAGAGTCAAGATGGACATCATGCTCAACCCCATTTGAAATAAACCCAGTCGGAACATGGTCAGCAGGTTTACCCTTGGCACAGATAGGGTTTTTATTTTGGTATCAAATACTTCACCGCTTGCCATAGCTACTTTTTTGGATGGTTTATTAGGATTTAGTCTCTCTTTAAATAAGAATAAACTGTTCGATAAAGTTAGGAGTGAATAGCGGGGAGTTAGGAATAAAAACCATCATTTCTAACTTCCAACTTAAACTGGTTGGCACTTTCCAGCCCTAATAAGTCCAACGCGCCGAGCGATCGCTTCTCCTGGTGAACTAAAAGGCCCCCACTGTTCTATAATCTCGGAATTATCGTCCTTAACTTGGTCGCTGGAGAATATTTCGCAATTTCCAGCAGAATGCTTGACAATGTACCAAACTTGTGAATCATTCATACATACCTGAAATAAAAATTTAGTTTTTTTATGACAATTGATTACGGGCAATAAGGAAAAAATAAATTACACTACATCAATTTTCAGTTACTTGGTATTTAGACAGACAAATCTTGTACCCCTATCCATTCGGTGATCGGTTGCCATTGGCTTGCGTAAACAGTAGTATTTCTACGTTTTTCTTTTTGAGGTTTTCTAGGTAGTTTTCTCATAACAGCCTCGGTAAATAAACTGGATTCGCTCAGATTATAAACAGGCATTTCTTGCCAGCAGTGGCGACAAAACCAGTAAGTCTCTGCACCGCGTATATGTTCTAAAAGCAAACTTGAACAGCAAGGACAGTAATTCATATTTTTCTCAAATCGTTTTAATAAAAGTGTTATTGCAAATCAGGGCAGTCAGTTGAAAAGCTCGTCAGTATTTAAAGCAACGTGTCTATATTTTTACAATATAGTGAAAATATGAGTAACTTGTGAGGAAATTTAAAACACTTAATAATTTCATGTTATTTATACATATTCCTTAAGTAATGACATCAGGTTTGTTGAACTATTTTTTCACAAGATCCTCAAATTATCTTCAGTTGAAAGTCTTACCAGGGGTTGATCGTGAAAGCTGAAAGCACGAACTTGGTGGCGACGTTCCAGAGCAAGAATTTATTAAGATTTACATTCATTAGTTAAGCATTTCTTCCTTCTCTTTGCGTCCTACCCTGCGGGAAGCCGCTCCGCGTCTACGTTAAAAAATTGACTTTAACAAGGAGTTTTAGCCTTAACCCAAGCGTATTGGATACTAAGCTGTAAAACCAAACCCAATTCTGACTTTCTTAATTACGAACTACGTTAGCGACGCGAAAAGCGAGTCTGCGTACTCCTACGGAGAAGCGAACTACGCTTTTAGCGTCTCGTAGAGAGCGTCATTACGAATTACGAATTAAATCTTGTACTCTCGCTACCATTTGCCTAACTCCCTCAGCATCAGGAGATTGGATACGCTGCAATATCTCCAAAGCTGGCTGCAAATAATCTAGTGCTTGATTGTAATCGCCCTGTTGTTCTGCTATGTGTCCTAACCACCACAACGTCGTCGCCTTAGTTTGGACATCGCCGATTTGTTCAGTGATAGCGAGGGATTG
>CAZZZY010000891.1:0-2908 GCA_964658545.1 uncultured Acetobacteraceae bacterium
ACGCTCTGTGAGCAAACGTGGTGAGTTTGGGAACCTGTGCAAACAGGATATTAAGGCTGTGAAGTCTTAAGAATCTCCTCGCCTAAAGGCAGGAGAGTGTCAATTGTAATACATAAAACATAGTCTAGCGACTATCAAAACATTCTAACTTCCCACTCCTACCTCCTAACTCCTAACTCTCCACTCCCCATTCCCTACTCCCCCAGAATTTCCGGTATCAAAGAAAGTTTTGCAAAATGTCAAAATTGGGACTAAAGCCACGTACAATTAATATCGCCTATCCTTTAATCCAGGAGCTAATGCCATGCCAATGGCGGTTGGCGTAATTGAAACTTTAGGTTTTCCTAGTGTCTTAGCAGCAGCAGATGCAATGGTCAAAGCTGCATCAGTCACAATTGTGTACTATGGTCAAGCTGAAAGCGCTCGTTTGTTGGTCGCCGTCCGGGGACACGTTGCTGAGGTAAAAAAAGCTGTTGAAGCCGGAATCGAAGCGGGAGAGCAAGTCAAGGTTGGTACAGTAATCACCCACTACATCGTTCCCAATCCCCCGGAAAATGTGGAAACTATATTACCAATCCATTTCACTGAAGAATCAGAACCTTTCCGCATCTTCTAAGTAATTTCGCCATCAAAATCTGTAGCGAAGCTTCGTACAATTAACTTGTAGCCCCCATATCGTTTATTCATACAGGAGATTAATAATGTCATTACAGGCAGTTGGAGCACTTGAAACGAAAGGTTTCCCTGCGGTGCTAGCAGCAGCAGATGCTATGGTAAAAGCTGGTCGAGTCACCCTCGTTGGATATATCAGAGTGGGTAGCGCCCGTTTTACAGTTAATATTCGTGGCGATGTTTCTGAGGTAAAAGCCGCCATGGCCGCTGGTGTTGAAGCCGCAGAAAATGTATATGGCGGTACCCTAGAATCCTGGGTGATTATTGCTCGTCCCCATGAAAACGTCGAAGCTGTTCTGCCAATTGCTTACACAGAACAAGTCCAACAGTATCGAGAATCTCTAGAAAACCCCGTTGTTAGATCGTCGAATAGTCGATAGATTCAACCTCTGCGGGGAAGTTCAAAACGAAAAATCCCCACAAATGAATTGATTGAGAAGTCTTTTGTAAGGCAACTGAAGTTTTTGGTTGTAACCTTGAACAGAAACTGAATGGTGCGGCTAACATCCTTTCAAAAGTAAGTACAAGATTAGGATTAAATCTTAATCGAGTAGATAGGGGTTGCTTGACGCAACCCGTGCGGCTCTACGCATGAATCCCACTGCTGAAAGCAGTGGGTGCGTCAAATAAGTTGAATTTTGAAGAAGAGGGCAAGCAAAAGTCAGAGTCAATGTTCCTCGGCTCGGTTACAAAATGTCAGATATCCCTAACCCATCTGTATGCAAGGCTGTATACTCACCACTCTAGGCAGATTTTTGTTCTCAGTTAAAAAACATAACTTTACAAAAGGTTAAAACTAGCAAATTCGACCCAAATACTTTCTAAGTAAGGGTTTGGGGCATTGTGAAATTGAAAGCAAAACACCAATGCAAAAACTTTTGCATAATTTTAGTGAATTAAGACGTAATAAAAGTGGAATCACTGAGATATTTTCATGAGACTCATGAAATTCGGGGCAGCTGCCAGTTAAACAATTAGGTGGGACAAATGGGGGTTGTGATGCAAACTTCAAAATTGAGTTTCGAGGAGCGCAATCTCGCTATGACAACGGATGTAGAAAAACTGGCTTTAGATTGGCGAAAGCGCTTGGCTGCGGAATGTCCAGACCAAAATGAAGCTACTAGACATAGTATTATTCTCTGGCTTTTGGGATCTGACTCAAAACGGTTTGATCTGTTGAACCCTAAAGAACTAGATATCGCCAAACAAGCGATGGAATATCGCTGGAGGATTTTACATCAACGATATTTGGGGTTCGGGCGAGAACGTGCTTATCGCAACTTGATAACACGACTGGGGAGTTTAGTGACATTACGGAATAAGATTCAGACTTGGGTTTCCCTCAGCCGCGATCGCCAGCGCAGTGTTATGGATGTGTTGCAAGAAGTACTCCAAGAATTACTGCAAACTGATGCCTACATGCAGCAACAAATGGCCGATCTTGCCAAATATACAACCGATAGACGATTGGGAGATGCTCTGCTATTTGCCAGTGTAGAAGAATATTGTCTGCGGCCAGTACGCAATCAGCCTCTATTAGCTTATCGGTTTGTAAATTATTTGCGTCGCACTCAGCGCGGTGGCTTAACCCAAGTGCCTGGCCGTGACTTGGTTAGACTAGTGTCAGAAGAAGTTCTCACCGACGAAAATGACAATCGAGTTAACTTAGTCGATAGTCAGGCGATCGCAGAATATCAAGAAGCACAACAGGTAGAAGAACAACAAGCGCTGCGTCAGTCAGTCCAAAAAGAATTTGAAAATTATTTACAAGAAAATCTAGGTACAGACGCAGTGGAGTGGCTACGTCTGTATTTGCAAGGCAAGACCCAGGAAGATATTGCCCAAAAACTGAATAAGCAGACAAAAGAAGTATACCGTCTGCGAGAAAAAATTAGTTACCACGCCGTGCGTGTTTTTGCCCTCAAAGGTAAACCAGAGCTAATAGAGAGTTGGCTCTCAATTTCCTTGCAAGAACATAACTTGGGGTTAACGCAAAACCAATGGCAGCAACTTGATAAAAAATTGACTCCTCTGAGGCAGCAGATTCTAGATTTGCGGAGAGCAGGTAACTCAATAGAAGCAATAGCCCAACAGTTAAAACTCAAAACCCATCAAGTGCTAGGCGAATGGACAAAAATTTATCTTGCTGCCCAAGCTTTAAGAACCCAGGAGTAGCCAATTTAGGTGGGGGGAGACAAGGTAAATGGGGAGCAGGGAGCAGAGGGGCAGAGGGGCG
>CAZZZY010000892.1:0-2902 GCA_964658545.1 uncultured Acetobacteraceae bacterium
CAAGAATCTGTATCAATCTTGAGGTGAAATGGTATGAGTACTGGCAAGTTGCACATCTACGGGTAACTGTCGTAAAAAGTTAAGTGATGTGGGATCAACTCAAGTTTAGTAACTTCAAGTAATAAATCATCAGAAGAATTTGACTGTTGCTCCTTTAGCCAAATGTCAAAAGAAGTTAATAGAATTCTTTTCTTCATAACAAATATTATTTAGAATAGAAAAACCCTCCATAATAAATTTACAAGGAGCAGGTAAATGCCAGTTATTGCGGTCGTAGACTACGAGATGGGAAATTTGCACTCAGTCTGTAAAGGCTTGGAAAAAGCTGGGGCAACTCCTAATGTTACTTATTCTCCAAAGGAATTAGAGCAGGCAGATGCAATAGTCCTACCGGGAGTAGGAGCATTTGATCCAGCAGTGCAACACCTGCGAGCGCGTGGTTTGGAACAACCTATTAAAGAAGCGATCGCATCTGGTAAACCTTTCTTAGGAATTTGTTTAGGATTGCAAATTCTCTTTGAGTCAAGTGCAGAAGGTGTCCAACCAGGACTAGGAATTATCAAAGGAAAAGTGCGGCGGTTTCGTCCAGAACCTGACATCACTATTCCTCACATGGGTTGGAATCAGCTGGAAATGACTCAGGCAAAAAGTATTTTGTGGGAGCATTTACCGTCTGATCCTTGGGTATATTTTGTCCATTCTTACTATGTTGACCCAACAGACTCACTAATCCGTGCAGCAACCGTCACCCACGGGACTCAAACCGTCACAGCTGCGATCGCTCACGAAAACCTGATGGCAGTTCAATTTCACCCCGAAAAATCCTCTAATATCGGATTGCAAATATTGTCTAATTTTGTTGCTCAAGTCCGCGAAAAAATTCCTGCATAATACTCTTTTTGTCATTTGTTGTTTGTCCTTTTTTATTTGTTAATCAATGAAAATGGCTAATGAGCAATGACTAACGACTAATCCATCATGAGCCTGAGAATTTACGGTAATCGTCAGCTAAAAACTTTACCAGGGAAAGAAACTAGACCTACTAGTGCGCGAGTCAGGGAGGCAGTTTTTAATATTTGGCAGGGAGAAATTGCCGGTTGTCGCTGGCTAGATTTGTGCGCTGGTACCGGTTCAATGGGTGCAGAGGCTTTGTGTAGAGGAGCCAGTCTAGCAGTGGGAATTGAACAATCGAGCCGAGCCTGTGCCACCATCCAACAAAATTGGCAGCAGATAGTTAATGCCGACCAAGAATTTCGGGTATTGCGGGGAGATATTACGCAGCAGTTAAAGACTTTATCAGGCAAGCAATTCGATAGAATTTACTTTGATCCACCTTATGTAAGTGGATTGTACCAGTCAGTATTGGAAGCGATCGCTCACTATCAACTTTTAGATCCTAGTGGCGAAATCGCAGTTGAACACGCCTCACAAGGTTGGATGTCGCCAGAGATCACCCCTTGGGAAATTTGCCGCGAGAAAGTTTACGGCAACACATCACTGACTTTCTACAGAATTTTGGAATGAGAGGAAAAGGGAGTGGGGAAGATAAGGGAGAGGGGGAAGAAAAATTGCTTCTTTGTCCTCCTTGTCCCCCCTGTCTCCCCTTACTCAGCACTCAGCATTCCCTCACCCTCCCAACTGATTTGGGCGCTTGTATTGCTTATAGGCAGCGTAAAACAGTCCGGCGAGGGTGACGAAAACTAGACCAAGGACAATACCTGATAGCAGGGGTTCAACCACTGGAAATCTCCTCTTTGTAATTATAAAATATTCGTTGCCTGTTTTTGATTTTACCAAATTTCGTATGAATCCTGCCCTCTACAGCCTTTTTGGAGGACGACTGTCCACAAGAAAATAGTCTTCTGTGCTTGCAGACACGATCAAGAACTTTTAAGCTATGTGTAGGAAATAAATACTTTTTAGCACACCTAGACTTTCACCCTAAACCTTTTGGATAACCAGATTACCAAACCTGAAATTTTGATTCAGCGCATCGTTTTATTGACGCTGGCCATACTGCTATCAGTCCCTTTGGGCTTTTTTGGTGTTCAGTTGGTTCAAGCCTCCGATCCTTACGTCAAGAGTGTTCTATCCTTAACAGGAAACCCAGTTCAAGGACACGCGATCTTTCAAATTAATTGTGCTGGTTGTCATGGCTTGGAAGCAGACGGGCGAGTGGGCCCCAGTTTACAAGCTGTCTCCAAGCATAAGTCTCAATATGGATTGATTCACCAGGTAATCAGTGGCGAAACGCCGCCAATGCCAAAATTCCAGCCTAGCACCCAGGAAATGGCGGATCTTTTGAGCTATTTAGAATCGTTGTAGAAGTTAAGGAGTAAAAGCCTTAGTCATAAATCTATATGACCAGAAGAGGCCGGGGGCAAGCATTCGTGAGAGGTTAAGACCAAATCATTTTTGTCAATTAGCAATAATACTTAAGATTGGATAAAATAGCGAGTATTAAATTCATCTTTATACTGGATTTTGAGGCAAGAACGAATGTGGGTTTTAAACATAACGCGTAGGCGTAGCCCTCGCACGCCCAAAAATTCTGTTGACTAACCCGATTTTCCGCATTATTTTAAGTACTATTACTTATTGACAAAAGCTCTGTAGTCTTAAACTCTCACGAATGGGGGGCAAGGGAGAAAGATTCTGGAATTTTACAACCAACAGGGTTTCAAGCCCACAACCGCCACGCTCAGTGCATCGCCTAAATTTATCAGAATAAAAATATTTATTTCCAGACGATTTTTCATCACAGAGGATTGGCAGAGTTGACACTACAATTATCAGCAACAAAGAAAGCCTCCTCATGATGATTTGAGGAGGCTTTCTTTGTTGTCAAATAGAACCTGGCATCGAGCTATTTTTGCGTAGGGCTACCCCCAAACTATCGTTG
>CAZZZY010000893.1:0-2899 GCA_964658545.1 uncultured Acetobacteraceae bacterium
CTTTTTAACCCTGCTGTTGCAACATCTCATTCACCCAAACCATATCTGGTTCTGACAAAGCTGGAATTGGGGAGCGGTTGTAATCAATCCTTAAATCATAGCTTCCCTGGTCATAAATCTCATCAAGCAATGGCTTTAGGTTGATCCTTAGTTCCGGTTCGTTAGCCCTTAGCGGCACTGGAAACTCAGGAATCTGATCTTGCAAATTAAACCCATAAAGAGCAGCTCTTGGACGATTTTCGCTATGACTTACCACAATCCGATAATGACTTTGCCAAAAATTTCCCACCATTGCCATCGAATTTCCCTGGCGTAACAAATCAATTTCAACTAAATTAGTCGCACTACCCAAAATCTTTAGCCGTTTTGTTTCATATTGCAGCCGCCCGATTCCCACCTGTTTATTTTTCGGAGAAAGTACCTCAATGATGGTTACAACCTCCTCAGTCTCCACAGCGCGAATTTCTAAGTATGCTTCTGTCAAAATTTCTGGCATCGGTAGCAACACATCTATCGGCATAGTTGGGGAAACAACCGCAAGATTGGATTCAGTCGATCGCACTAAAGAAAGCGAACTTTGCACTGAGACATCGGGTACACCCACAAGCACAGCCGTGTCTCCATTCATCTCATACACGCGCTCCTCGATTGCCACAATGTACTTCGGGCGAAGCTTAGGGGCAAGGTCATTAGCGATCGCTGTAATTAACCGATGGTGGATTCCTGCCCACAGGGAAGGATGCTCTAGATAGGGATTCATACCGGGAAATGGAGAAGGCATAAGTAAAACTCCTAACGCGAACGACCCATCGGCAACCCACTTATTCCCATTATGAAGTAGGGGCTGAACGAGCAGCGATCGCCAAAGCAACTAAAGTGGCGGCTGAGATTATACAATTAGAACCACGTCCCAAATTATCGCCACCAGTTGAGGCTAAAACCAAGTGGCAAGCAGTTTCCAGCTACCTCACCCAGAGACGGTCTAGTATGCGGTTGTGGCTCAAAAAATTGCTCTCCATAACTTTCTACATGGATGCTACTCGAACGCCCAAGTTACAAATTACTTCGTGGGCAGATAGAATAGCGCCTTCTTGCCAACCCGTGACATAGCTCATGTGTTCACCCGCTAGATAAATGGGCCCGTCAGGCTGATTGAGCAACCGATACGCGGTCTCACGGTCTTTGTCTGACCATTCAATCCAACTTCCCTTGTTGTAAGGGATTTTCTCCCAAGCGATGCTGATTCCACCCGCAGGCGACACCTCACGCCCATAGCCAGGATGAACCGTTTCGCCATCTTCGATCGCTTTCGCAAGTCGTTGGTTTGGCATCATAGCTCCTAGCCGTTTGCCAATATTGTTATCCCAAATGTATGCTCCTACAATAATGCCAAGAGCCGCATGAAAGTCGGAAGAAGGATACCAAATTTGAGTCACATCTCGTTCTGTCCATGAGATGCCGCCATAGATATTGTAATCTTCTTCCCAAAAGCGACGATTAGCTTGAAATCCAATCTTCATCGCTTTAGCATAAGATTTAGCGCCAACGGCGATCGCTTCTTTATGTCGCGGCGAAAAGTCGGCATCAATTCCCGCTAATACAGATAGCGGAAATGTACAAATTGCATAATTAGCGTCTAACGCTTTTTCGCTGCCGCTGGCTTTATCGGTGTAAACAATACGAACTCCCTGGCCAGTTTTGCGAATCTGGCTGACCTCGGCGTTGTATTTAATCATGGAGCCGACTTGTCGCTCAAATGCTTTGGCAACTTGATCCATACCGCCAACGGGCTGCATCATAGTGGCAGCTTGATCATAGTCTTCGGCAAATTCCAGTTTGTAACGCCAAAATGCTGATTTGAGCAGTTCTGATAAATCAATTGGGTCATTGTGTTTACCAGGGGTTAAACCTGCACCAGGAGGAGTGCTGTAACCTGCACGGTTCGAGCCTTTATAGAGAAAATCATGATTTAGGCTGCCGAAGCTCTTGACCATCTCTAAGATCCGATCTTTATCTTCTGCTGTAACTTCTTGATTAAGCGCATTTTTGTTAATTGCTTTAGCTAATAATTCTGCAATATACCCTCGGCTGTCGTTGACGACACGACGGTTTAGCATGGGTTGACCATCGAAGGCTTGATCGTCTTGGAAATAAGCTGCTCGGTTTTCATTAACGATGACCTGAAGCGGTACGCCAAACTCTTTGCAATAACCCAAAAGCCCTTTGTGATGGTATGGAATACGAGCCGGACCAGGGTTGATATACAAATAATCTGCTGGAGTAAATGGACACGTTTGTTGACTGTCAATTTCTTCAACCACATCTCCTCCGCGCAAAGTCCAGCAGCGCCCACCAGCGCGACTCCGAGCTTCTAAAATAGTACAGTCATATCCCGCTTGAGAAAGCTCGTAAGCAGCTGTCATTCCTGCCACTCCCGCTCCCAAAATAGCGATTTTAATACCTTTACCAGAACCTGCTGATAAGTTGGGACGTTGAACAGTCGTTGCTTCCGAATGCATTAGCCCCATTGCTTTCATGGTGGTAAACATCGCTGATGCGCCGCCGACTCTTCCTACCAATTTTAATAGTGTACGTCGATCCATAAACAATTTTAATATTGGTTAATTTACCGATGCTCTACGAGAGACTGCGCCCTAAGCGTAGCTATGCCGCAGGCTTTACGGCAAGTTTATACCAGGTTAGGTTGAGTTCGGCTTTGAAGTAGCTGAATAATTGCAGCTTTTTCTAAGATTCCAACTAGAACGCCATTCTTACGAATCACGGGAAGTACAGATAGCTTTTGTTCTTCAAGTAACTGCATAACTTCCAGCAGAGGTTGATCTGATTGAACGTATCGCGGCAGTCCCTACCCTCAACTCTTAGTAGGGTAGGGATTGGA
>CAZZZY010000894.1:0-2898 GCA_964658545.1 uncultured Acetobacteraceae bacterium
TTTTCTGGTGATAAAAATGCTCCCGCACTACCATAGAGAAATCCCAAGGGATTAATAATAATTAAATATCTGTACATAATTGCCAACCTACATTAATTAAGTCATTAATCCAGGAAGTTATTTCTAAATATGAAGCATTTCCACCAACAATATGAGAGCTATGATTAATTAAATAATCTCTATTTTTAAAATAAATATCAAACAAAGCTAAAGCCAATGTATCATCTATATTTTGTCTATTTGGGTTTAAATCAATTGCGTGGCGTGCTTTGAGTTGAGCTAAATCACTATAAATGTGGTTCCAATTGGGTTGATATTTTTCATCTCTACCTCTGCGTTCCCATTTCTCATAGGTATTACCATTTCTGTCTCTATAATTTTTCAAAATATGCAAATAGTCCCAAGGACAAGTCCATTGCACATATTGACCACTATTAAACAAGACTCGAATTGTGATGCGATCGCGTCCACGAGATTTTGCTAGTTTCTCGGCTTCCCGACAATGTTGTAATACATCCCTCTGGGGTACACTTCCCGCAACCCATACAAATCCTACACTCAGAGTTATAGGTTGCTGGTGTTGTTTCCATCTCTCATCCAAAGTCATCAACCACTCATAAGCAGTAAAAGCAGGAATTGGGTTTTGCGGTTTGGGACTGTAAATCACTCCCAGAAAATCATCACCTCCCGCATAAATAACTCGTCCCCTGATTCCTGGGACGTTATTGGTGAAATTTCGGGTAAAATCATGTCCCCAATTCCGCATTGCTTCGCTAAATAGTGTTAGTCCAATGTCACCTTGACTTTGTGCGATCGCTTGTAGATGATTCCCAACTTTATCTCCATCCCCCATAAACCAACCCGTCCACTGTCCTGGTGTGTTTGTCTCTCCATCAGGTTTACGCTGGATTTCTTGAAATCCTCTAGTTAAGGATGACATCCCAAAACGTCTAGCAATATCGGGTAATGTCACCAACCGCTTAGTCAGTTCGGGAATGCTGAGTTTTTCCCTGGGATCAATAAATCTACCTTCAATTTCTGGTGTTGTCGTGCTTTCGGTGATTGTTGCTAGTTCTGTATAAAATTCTTCAATCTTATCTTTTTCAGCTTTATAACTAATATTCATTGGGTTGCGTTCTATTCGACCCAATCCCGGAAATACTATACCATCAGTACCCGTAAGACTGGAACTTTCACCAATCCAATTAATCGCAATCCAATCACGACCCAGCTTATTATTTTCTAATTCTCTCATTACAGATGTCGGAGAATTTGCTTGCGCCCAAAATATTTCCCAACTATGATTAGCCCAACGATTCCAGTCATCATCCCAGTAATAAGGCCCCAAATGTCGCAAGTTATCATTCAGCCATTGTCTACAGTGGTCGATGACTTCTTTCCAAGCTGATAAAATTGTGTCTCTTGCTTGCTGTTCTGGGAAATTACCTTTAATTAGAATCCGGTTTGGTGTTCCCTGTTCAATGTTAGGACTACCAGGAGAAATCACTTCTATACCAGGTATTTCCTTTGCTGCATCAATTATTTTTTTACTTAAATAGGAAAGAAGTTCCGACGCACCATATAAGTCCCGTAATTTGCGCGATCGCTCGATAAATCCCTGCACTGGTGCAAAGGTAATAGCAGTGTATGTGTATTTTGCTTCATCAGCCATACTCTTACTTCAACACGTAAATAACTTGAACTACAATATCCAGCATCAAAGAATTGTATAATGAAAAACTTAACTCCTACCCAAAATTACTGATTTTCTTTATCTATGTAACAATACGTAAAGAGAACTGCTAATCCTCTTAGGAGTTAATTTTCAACCAAACGCTTGTAGTACTAAGTGTTGCAGAGATGACCAGAATCGCAACCTGCTCTCATGCGAATGACGAAAAATTCTGTAGGGTGGGCATTGCCCACCGTATCATGGTTTTGGTGGGCAATGCCCAACGCCACTTGACGCCAGTCGCCTCTCCCAAGGGGAGACGCTACGCGAACAAGTCGGGAAACCCGCCCACGGCGCTGGCTCCTTTAAGCCGGGGAACCCGTCCAACGCAGTGGCTCCCCTACGTGTATTTTAATATTCAAATATTAGTCCTATAGTAATTCCTATTTTGAAAAGAGCGATGTCTCCGACGGGCTACGTCTACGCATTTTCAACCACAAATCATTCACTCTTTTTCACTTCAGATTATGATAAATTTCTAGACAAAATTGCATCTTGAAAAACGCCAAAACCAGCAGATACCAGCACAAAAAAACTAATTAGCCTCGCGCCTGATAATTGGGTACGCTGGGTGACGGATATTCCTGATATCAAAGCCAATGAAATTTTATCGGGAGAATTTCAATGGATAAGTAGAGAAAGTGATGTATTAATCCGCGCTACAAGTCCCGAACATGGAGAATTTCTCGTATTAAATGAACTGCAATTGCGCTACAGTTCTAAAATGCCCAGGCGAATGCGTTGTTATGCAGCACTTGCAGAAGAAAAATATGAATTACCGACTTACCCGGTACTAATTAATATCTTGCAGACAAGTGATGTGGAAATACCCACGAGTTTTGCATCAAATATTGTTGGATTAACAGCAACCCAAGATTACCGCGTCATAAATCTCTGGGAAGTTGATGTTAATATTCCTTTTCAACAACCTTTACCATCATTACTTCCCTTTGTACCAATTCTTAAAGGTGGAGGAAATGAGTCTACAATTAGGGAAGCACTGCAAATCTTGCGTCGAGATGAAGACTTAAATCAACTGGAGACGGTTCTAGCATTTTTTGCTACCTTTGTATTAGAAAGTGCGTTAGTCAAAGATATCATGAGGTGGGATATGGGAGTTTTACGAGAGTCACCTTGGTATGAAGAAATACTAAAAGAAGGAGAAG
>CAZZZY010000895.1:0-2890 GCA_964658545.1 uncultured Acetobacteraceae bacterium
TAAGGCTAAAACTCTGTTACCAAAGTCAATTTTTTAACGTAGACGCGGAGCGGCTACTCTTCGAGTTCTCCAACGGAGTACCCGCAGGGTACCGCCAAGGCGCAGAGAAGCCAGTGCGCCCTTGCGGGTTCCCCGACTTGTAGCAACTGGCGCGACGCAGAGACAAGAAAGAGATGCTTAACCCAAGCGTATTGATATATAGCTAGAAATGAGATATTTAACTTTCTTTTGTCATCCCTTAAAAAGGCAAAAGAGAGTGAGCGATTTAAGGAATTTCCGCGAAATACTTCTTTTTATATACACATTATATAGCATATTTAAGTGGCATTACTTATTGACAAATGTGCTATGACTTTATGTAATTTTGACGAATTGTTAATGGTTAACAAATTTTTTACCATTATTAATTACGAAGTTATACTTTCCACTACAACTTAGTAACAATGGTAAGAGTGTAATTATATGGACAACCCGACCGTGGGAAAATCAAAATACCGAAACTGGAAGTTAGAGAGGAAAACACTATAATATGCATTTGAGCGAAATCACCCATCCTAATCAGTTGCACGGTTTATCTGTTCGCCAACTACAACAGATTGCCCGTCAGATTCGAGATAAGCATCTCCAAACCGTAGCAGTTAATGGTGGACACTTAGGGCCAGGGTTGGGTGTTGTCGAATTAACACTGGGACTTTACCAGACACTGGACTTAGATCGGGATAAAGTGATTTGGGATGTAGGACACCAGGCTTATCCCCACAAACTCCTTACAGGACGCTACGATCGCTTCCACACCCTCAGACAAAAGGATGGAGTTGCAGGTTATCTCAAACTCTGTGAAAACAAGTTTGACCACTTTGGGGCTGGACATGCTTCTACAAGTATTTCAGCAGCATTGGGCATGGCTTTAGCGCGAGACTTGAAAGGCGAAAAATTTAAAGCTGTTGCAGTTATTGGAGATGGGGCGCTAACTGGGGGTATGGCTTTAGAAGCCATCAACCATGCTGGACATATGCCGAAAACTAATCTGTTGGTTGTTCTCAACGACAACGATATGTCCATATCTCGCAACGTCGGCGCGATTCCCCGCTATCTGAACAAAATGCGCCTCAGCCAGCCGGTGCAATTTATCAAAGATAATCTTGAGGAACAATTTAAGCAAATTCCCTTCGTGGGTGAATCCCTGTCTCCCGAACTCGGACGCATCAAAGAAGGGATGAAACGTTTGGCTGTTCCCAAGGTAGGTGCAGTTTTTGAAGAACTCGGTTTTACCTACATCGGGCCTGTGGATGGGCATAATCTTGAAGAATTGATTGCCACCTTCCAACAAGCACATCAAATACAAGGCCCAGTTTTGGTACACGTAGCCACCATCAAGGGCAAAGGCTATGAAATTGCCGAACTAGATCAAGTCGGCTACCACGCTCAAAGCCCCTTCAACGTCGCAACCGGCAAAGCCATTCCTTCTAATAAACCCAAACCCCCGGCTTATGCCAAAGTCTTTTCTCACACTCTGGTGAAACTCGCCGAACAAAACCCCAAAATTGTTGGGATTACTGCGGCTATGGCAACGGGCACAGGTTTAGATAAACTTCAAGCCAAACTGCCCAATCAATATATTGATGTCGGCATTGCTGAACAACACGCAATCACCCTAGCCGCAGGACTTGCAACTCAAGGGATGCGCCCCGTAGCTGCCATTTATTCTACCTTCCTGCAACGCGCTTATGACCAAATAATTCACGATGTCTGCATCCAAAACCTGCCAGTATTCTTTTGCTTAGATCGGGCGGGAATTGTGGGATCTGATGGCCCCACTCATCAAGGTATGTATGACATCGCTTATCTGCGTTGCATTCCCAACATGGTAATGATGGCACCTAAAGACGAAGCAGAACTCCAACGCATGATAGTTACTGGCGTTAACCATACCAGTGGCCCAATCGCTATGCGCTACCCTCGTGGCAATGGCTACGGCGTTCCCCTGATGGAAGAAGGTTGGGAACCTTTGGAAATCGGCAAAGGTGAAATTCTCCGCACTGGCGATGACGTGTTAATTGTCGCCTATGGCACAATGGTCTATCCAGGGATGCAAGCTGCGGAAATTCTCAGCGAACATGGCATTGAAGCAACTGTAATTAATGCCCGTTTTGTTAAGCCTTTGGATACCGAGTTGATTTTGCCTTTGGCTAAGAAAATTGGCCGTGTTGTCACCTTAGAGGAAGGCTGTGTAATGGGTGGGTTTGGTAGTGCGATCGCTGAAACCTTAATGGATGCAGATATTCTAGTTCCTGTCAAGCGATTCGGTGTCCCAGATGTGTTAGTAGATCATGCTGAACCCAATGAATCTAAAACAGAATTAGGTTTAACTAGCGATCAAATAGCAGAGAGAGTTTTGTCAGCTTTCTTTAAGCAGCAAGTATCTACTGTTGTTTAGCTAATTCTTTAGAGAATGAATCGCCCACATTTGTTACTCAAATGTGGGCGATTGCTATAAAAAATGAAACCGTTGCTATCACTCTAGCAGCAGCTAGCAAGATCCCTTGACTTTCAAGACAGTCGCTACAAGAGCCGCATAAATTAGAATAAAAATAAACTGGATTAAAGGAAAAATCAAATGACGGTTGAGAGATGGACGGATGAAATGGTGGATGGATTGGCTTCAAGCACTACTGAACTGCGGGAAAGTGTTACTGAGGTGCGTGACAGTGTTGATGGTCTGAGGGTAACTGTTCAAGCTTTGTTACAAGTGGCCGCTCAAAGTCAGCGAGATATGGAATTAATCAAGCAACGACAAGAAGAAAATGATCAGAGATTTAATATTTTGTTGGAAGAAGTCCGCTATTTAAGACGAGGCAATCAAGGGAGTTAAACCAATTCGCAATTCGCA
>CAZZZY010000896.1:0-2886 GCA_964658545.1 uncultured Acetobacteraceae bacterium
AATGTGGTTCAGTTAAGAAAGTTCCTCTGTCAGATTAATCATTGTGTGCGTGTTCAAACTCGTAAACGTAAAATAGGCGACTAAATTTATCAAGCAGGTATCCTAGAAGTACAAATAATATTGCACCCCCAAGCGCCCACCAGAATCCTGTATGAGGAAAAACCGTTAAAAGTGATGCGGGTATTTGGTTTCTTGATGCTAATGCAGCTTTTACCGCTATGGCTCTTGCATCCAGAATTACAGCAACACATAAGCATAATATAGATAAACCGTAAGCCAACACCCGTAGACGTTTAATATTTTTCAAAGCATCTTTGCAAACTTGGCAATGTTGGGTATGAGTTGTCCAGACATCAAAAAGCTTTTGTTTGTCTAATTCCGGCAAGGGAAGATCGGTATTACACCCTGAAGTCCAAGGAATACTACCTCCAGCTTTTTTCTCCAACCACTGGCGAAATGCAATTACCATTTTATCTTGAGGATTGGGTGTATAAACTGCGTTCACCCATTGGCCCTTTTGATGTTTAGCTAGAATCTTCTGTTGATAATGAAGAAATACTAAGTCTTGGTGTAAGAACAAGGATGACAAAACATGGCCTAGCCAAGTTGGCATTGGTAGTCCAAAGACTCCTAACCCTTTAGGTGTCTTACCCATCTCGTTCTTAACTAAGACCTGACAGCCAATATGACGACACCATCCTGGGCGTGTAGGGGTAGCATACAATGCCAGGATCAGCTTACCACCATCTTTGGAAGTAGAAACAATCCTCATCTGACAAGGTGGTTGGAAGTCGTGAATTGCTTGTGAAATCGTGGGGGCAGTCGGTGTAATTTCAAAAGAAAATCCTTCTTGAGTAGACATTTCCTTGATGCAAAGCATATCGTAGTAATTAGCATCTTTATAGCGATTGCCAACTAGACCGTGGTGGGAAACAGGGACATGGGCTGGGTCAGCTACATTTTCCATGAAAAAATCCCATCCATAGGGTAGGTCACGTATATTCCAAAATAGATGAACTACTCTGTCGGAATTTTCTTCAAGTTCTGGAATAATTCGTGGTGTCCTCAATTGACTTTCAAGCTGTGCCTCAGAACCAGACTCAGCCCAAACCCACAATAAACCCTGCCGTTCTTGTGTTGGATAACTAATTGCAGATGACTTTGAATTTGAGCAGTGCTTAGAGGATGTTTGCTGATCTTTTGACTGGGGAATGCTCACACAGTTTCCCTGCGAATCAAAACGCCAAGCGTGATAAGCACATAAGAGTGTGCCATCAGACTCAACACGCCCTTCTGAAAGAGGAGCTAGTCGATGGGGGCAACAATCTTCAAAGCAAGACCATTTACTCAAATTGTCTTGCCACAAGACTAAATCTTTTCCTAATAACTGTATTGCATGTGGGCGAGATGGATCTAGAAAATCCACAACTGCTACAGGATACCACTGCTTTGTCCATTGAAATACTTCTTCTTTGTTTTGATTCAATGGAACGCTTGCGTTATCCATATCCCCTTGAAAATCTATTTTAGTGGTCATGTGTGTTCTTTTATGTTTTTGAACTAATAAAGTTAGAGCTATTTAATATTTAATATAGTTGCAATTCCAGGTACGCTCTTTTCTACTTAAAAAACTTTCTTCGCTTGCTTGATGACATAAAAACTATGTATCCCCTCAAACACCCCTTCAGGAGACAGTTGCTCAAAACGACAGTAGGTAATTTTATCTCTTATCTAGTACTGTTATACTAAAAAACTGATGTTGTATTTACTTCCTTGATAAATGGTGTGAAAAGCGAGACTGCTTGTGCTGGAGCTACCCTTGGGACAAGAATCTGTCGCTAGAACTAGGAAAATAGTTCACGTAGATATGGATGCCTTCTACGCATCGGTAGAACAGAGGGACAACCCTAGCTACCGAGGCAAACCGTTAGTCGTCGGTGGCAGCCCGAATCAGCGAGGCGTAGTTGCAGCAGCTAGTTATGAAGCGAGGAAGTTTGGCATTCACTCCGCGATGCCGTCAGTAACAGCGATCGCTAAATGTCCTGGGCTTATCTTTGTCAGACCAAGATTCGACGTTTATCGAGAGATTTCCACTTCAATCCACGCTATCTTCAAACGCTACAGTGATTTAGTGGAAGGGGTTGCGCTAGACGAAGCATACCTGGATGTTACTGAAAACAAGCAGAATATCACCTATGCTTCTACTATTGCAAGACACATCAAAACTGCAATTTTCAAGGAAACTCAGTACTTCTAAAAAGCTCAGTTGCCGTCATAAGCATTTTACAAGCTCATTAGTGACTGCAATTGTGTGTCTGAATTATCTCCCAATTCCTGTTGTAATTGGGATAGTTGATTTTCTAACGCTTCAGCAGTCTGAATGAGATTCGACTCTTGGGCTATTTTTAGCTGAGTTTCTTTAATAGAGATTTTTCTCACTAGTTCATTCACTGCATCGACTGAATCATCATTTTCAGTAATCATGGCTGAATTCCGATTTCTCTAAATTCTGTTTTGAGATTTAATACTCTGCTTCAATTTGATAGAGTGCAGGATTAGCTTCAACAGGTAATTGTTGTTCAAAAATCTCATTTTGGGAAATGCGTTTAGAGAATGCCGATTTCCAAGCTTCTTTACTAGACCATTTTGCAATATTAATAAATTGAAATCTCTCGGTTGGGTCAAGACTGCGATGTAACTTTGTGTCGATAAACCCTGGTTCATTTTTCATTAACTGAGCAGTCTGATTCCATTTCCGAAGAAACTCATCTTCTAAACCTTGAGGAACAGAGAAGACATTGATCAGTACCACAGGTGAATCCATAAAAGCTTTTTTAAATTCTGCCATGCTAGATGATAGCATTTACCAGCAGAAGCTAGGATCTA
>CAZZZY010000897.1:0-2883 GCA_964658545.1 uncultured Acetobacteraceae bacterium
AAACGATAAATAGAGGCTTTCATATTTTTCTTTTTTCGTATGAAACCACCCTGCTTCCCTACTAGCGTTGGGGAGCAAGAATCAAAGCCTCTCTCCTAAAAGGAGAGAGGCTTGGAGAGAGGTCATATAAAACACAGGGCGGTGGGGCATCCCATCCTTTCAAAAGCTAGGGAAATGTCCAACCCGTTGGGGGGAGTCACGCTCGTTGCCCTCGCCGTCCCGAAGGGCGGCGCAGGGAGTATGTCACAGTGCTTATTGTACTTGGGTTTGGGTGGGGAAAGCACCAGGTCGCACAGCTATGTTAAGATTCTGCCCATTGCGACGTAATTCCATCTGCAAATCGCCTCCGACTTGGCTATTTTCTACTACTTTTTGGACACTGCTGGCATCTGTGACTGCTTGTCCACCGAGTTTTTGGATCACATCACCAGCACGTATGCCTGCTTTGGCAGCTGGGGAATTTGGTACGACTTTTACAACTAATACACCTTTATCTTCATTCACACTCAAACCGCTATTGGGATCTGAGTTGATCTTTTGTTTTAACTGGGGTGTTAACCCTACCATCTGAATTCCCAGATAAGGATGTTCTACTTTGCCTGTAGCTATTAGTTGACTGGAAATGCGTTGTGCTGTGTTGATGGGAATCGCAAAACCTAATCCTTGTGCCCCTTGGATAATGGCTGTATTCATACCAATTACCTCACCACGATAATTTAGCAGGGGGCCGCCGGAGTTGCCGGGATTAATTGCTGCGTCGGTTTGAATATACTCTACTCGCTTATCGGGGGCACCGATTAGATTGCTACTGCGTCCTGTCGCACTGATGATGCCAGTAGTTACTGTATTATCTAGTCCAAGGGGGTTGCCGATCGCGATCGCCCATTCTCCTGGTAGCAGTTTATCTGAGTTACCCAAGGTTACTAATGGCAGATTATCCGCCTGAATCTTGACAACAGCAACATCAGTCAAATCGTCTTTTCCTAACACCTTTCCTTTAAAGCTACGTCCATCCTTGAGTGTTACTGTCACCGTATCAGCACCATCAACTACGTGGGCGTTGGTGAGAATACGACCATCAGCACTAATAATAAAACCTGAACCAGTGCCTCGTTCTACCCGATTCTGTTGTTCTGGCATTTGAGAGCCAAAGAAGTGTTGGAAAAATGGATCGTTAAATTCAGCTGGGATCTGGGCTTTTACGGTTCGAGAAGAGTCAATTCGCACCACAGCCGGGCCAACCCTTTGCACCACCTGGGTAACAAAGTTAGGATCTGTGCCAGTTGCTAATGGGGGAGCAGCATTTACTCGACTCACTGCCAAATTTGACGCACTTTCAGACACCTGCTGAGAATGTCCAGCCATATAGCCGCCTGCCAATGTCATACCTGATCCCAGCAGCACCAGCGATAGAGAGGCGGCAGCCTTTTTCCAGGGGGCTCGATTATGGTATTTGACATCAGCAGTGTTGGATAAAATGCTATTTGATGGGTGTTCTCCATCACGAGATTGGTTTTGCATTGCTGTCTGGAAAGATATTTAGATGTATTACTAATGTAGATATAATTTGTGGCAGTTTTGTTGCGGAGGTATTGCATTGTTGTGAAAGCTTTGGTATTTTATTGAACCTTAATTGGAATATACTCATTCATAGGGGCACATAGCTGTCATACTTGTAAACTTAGAGCCAGGGAGGTTTCTAATCGCCAATTTCACGTTGAGTTGACTGCGTGTTCCATACCATGCCTAAAGGAATAAAATGGCACAGGGAAAAATCTCACTGAAGCCTGGCACTTTATGGACAAGTGTGAAAGAACGGACTGAATATGCTTTAGAATGTGGGGCACTGCTGTCGATTCCGACAGAATTTGAATTTGTCGAACAGGATGGTGTGCGCTTTTTGGTGCGGATTTTGTCTAACCTGAATCGCAAAAAAGCAGCTAAGGAGAAACAGGAAAAACAATCTGCTATCTCTGGTCAAGAGTTTAATCCTTTTTTGCCCTACGAAGAGGATTTATTTGTAGCGGATATTTCTGATACTCATGTATGTATTTTAAATAAATATAATGTTGTCGATCATCACCTGTTAATCATCACCCGTGCCTTTGAGGAACAGGAAAGTTTGCTGACTCTAGAAGATTTTGCAGCTATGTGGACGTGTTTGGCTGATTTCGATGGTTTAGCATTTTACAACAGTGGCAAAACCGCAGGTGCTAGTCAGCGACACAAACACTTACAATTAGTGCCACTACCACTTGTACCTTCAGGGCCGCAGATACCGATTGAACCCCTACTGACAGCAGCACAATTTCAGGACTCGAACGCAACTTTAGCAAAACTTCCTTTTATACACGCTCTCGCGCCCCTAAATCCTCATTGGGTGGAGTCGCCATTCACAGCAGCCCAAGCAACATTAGAAGTTTATCGCACTTTGTTAGGGGCTGTGGGTTTGGATGCAAGGCAATGTGGTGCTTACAATCTGTTAGCGACACGAAAATGGATGTTAATTGTACCGCGATCACAGGAGCATTTTCAGTCTATTTATGTAAATTCATTAGGATTCGCTGGTGCTTTACTAGTGCGGAATGCAGCAGAAATGGAGATTCTCAAAGCCGAAGGGCCGATGACCATCCTCAAGAATGTTGCGATGTCCTAATCAAAGCCTCTCTCCGAAACTTAGAGAGGAATGGAAGCGGGGATTCCAAGAAATCAGTTGCACATCGCGTTAACTAATGATGCCTTGAAGCGTCAGGCATAATTGTCTTCTGAAGATTTACGCCATTGAGGTTAGCTCCCCTAATGTCGGCCCCTCTAAGATTAGTTCCTCTGAGATTTGCTCCTGCTAAATTCGCGCTTCTAAGGTTAGTCCAACTCAAATCAGCT
>CAZZZY010000898.1:0-2882 GCA_964658545.1 uncultured Acetobacteraceae bacterium
AAGGGTAAACTATCATGACGATCGCTCTAGACCGCCCACAAAAAACCAGGTCTGCTCAAATTCGGGAAAAACTTGATTATCCAATTATTGACACCGATGTACATACCCAAGAATTTGAACCAGCAGTCTTGGATTATTTAGAACAAGTTGGTGGAACTGAACTTGTCAAACGTTTCCAAGAGAATTTGCCAGGATCTTCCCGCTTTAAGTGGTACAAGCAAAGTTGGGAAGAACGTTTTGCTTATCGCACCAATCGCCCTAACTGGTGGGGTCGTCCCACCAAAAATACTTTGAATTTGGCTACCATTAGCTTACCCAAGTTGCTGCATGAGCGCTTGGAAGAAGCAGGTACAGACTTTGCCGTTGTGTACCCCAACTTGGCAACAATGGCCCCAAATATCGGCAACGAAGAAATGCGGCGAGCTGTTTGTCGGGCAGTTAACACCTACCATGCTGATATTTTCCGTCCTTATCGCGATCGCTTAACACCCATCGCCGCTATCCCCCTGCACACTCCCGAAGAAGGGATTGAAGAGTTGGAATATGCGGTGAATGTTCTGGGACTCAAAGCGATTCAAATCCCCGGTTACGTCCGTCGTCCAATTCCTGCCTTTGAGAAGTATGGTAAAGAAGTGGCTAACGAAGTGGTTTGGATTGATAACTTTGGTTTAGATAGCCAGTATGATTACGATCCCTTCTGGGCTAAGTGCGTAGAACTGAAAGTTGTACCCACAACTCACGCTTCTAGCCAAGGTTGGACAACTCAGCGCTCTGTCACCAATGCCCAGTATAATCACATTAATCACTTTGCCTTTGCAGCAGAAGCATTATGCAAATCGCTGTTCTTTGGTGGAGTTACCCGCCGCTTCCCACAATTAAAGTTTGCCTTTTTAGAAGGTGGTTCAGCTTGGGGTGCTAGTCTATACGCTGATATAGTTTGGCATTGGGAAACCCGCAACAAACAACATTTGTTATCAAATAACAATCCTGCTATTATCGACAAGGAAGCACTTGTAGAGTTGTACACCCGCTACGGTGGCGAACTTGTAGATGGACGCTTAGATAAAATTGGTGATGGTTTAGGATTCCACCATCAATTATTGGCTCCAGAAGATCCAGGCGAACTCGACGAATTTGAACTAGCAGGAATTGAGAAGCCAGAAGACGTGCGCGATCGCTTCTTGAATCATTTCTACTTCGGCACAGAATCAGACGATACCCGTGTAAGCCAAGCATTTAACCGTGCAGCTAATCCCTTTGGCGATAGAGTTAAAGCCTTCTTGGGTTCCGATTCCGGTCACTGGGATGTACCTGATATCACTGCCGTTACTGCCAACGCCTACTCAATGGCAGAACGCGAAATCATTACCGAAGAAGACCTCCGCTACTTCCTCTCAATCCATCCCTTGGAGTTGTACACCAGTCTCAATCAAGACTTCTTCAAAGGTACAGGTGTTGAGAAAGCCGCAAATGAATATTTGGCGGCTAAGAAATAACTGTCATTAGTCATTTGCAAAGGACAAATTACTAATGACAAAGGACAATTATCTACAACGTTCCATTTCCTCTGTTCATTTGTAGGGTGGGTCTTACCCACTCTGCATTTCTCCTAAATTCTGCGTCTAATACCAAATTATTAGGACGGTTTGATTATGGTGCTAGATATTACAAAACCAAAAGATTACATTGACCTAGCAACTTCTTTATCCAAGGAACTTGCTCAATCCGCAGTTGAACGGGATGTCCAAGCCGGAGTTCCACAAGAGGAAATTAATAAACTGCGTGAAAGTGGCTTATTAGCACTGATTGTACCCAAGCAATATGGTGGCATTGGCGCAACTTGGATTGATGCCTTAAAGATTGTTAGAAAACTTTCAAAAGCAGATGGTTCAATTGGTCAATTATATGGTAATCATCTCAACTTGACAGCTTTGGGTCACGTTTCCGGCACATCAGCCCAAAAGGAAAAATATTATAGAGAGACTGCTAAAAAGAACTTATTTTGGGCAAATGCCATTAATACAAAGGATACCAGGCTAAAAATAAATCCAGAAGGTGAGAACTTTCGGGTTAATGGTGTTAAAAGCTTTGGTACAGGTATTTCTGTTGCAGATTATCGGGTATTCTCCGCTTTAGAAGATGGGGTAGAATTGCCCTTCATATTCATAATTCCCAAAGACAGAGAAGGGTTAGTTTCCAATCAAGATTGGGACAATATTGGGCAACGTCGCACCGATAGCGGCAGTTATACATTTAACAATGTTTTAGTAGAAAAAGATGAGATTTTGGGGCCATCCAATCCCCCTGATAGTGCCTTCTCAACTTTTCTTGGCATTATTGCCCAGCTAACAAAAACCAACGTTTATCTGGGAATTACCAAAGGAGCCTTTATTGCCGCTCGTGAATATACTAAAACTACTACTAAAGCGTGGATTACATCAGGGGTAGATAGTGCGACTCAAGACCCATATATTCTGCATCATTACGGAGACTTTTGGATTGAAATTCAAGCTGCGATCGCTCTAGCCGACCAAGCAGCTGAAAAGGTGCAAGCAGCCTGGGAAAAGGATACAGAACTGACTCATCAAGAGAGGGGAGAAGTTGCGATCGCAGTTTCCGCAGCCAAGGCATTAGCTACCCGTGTAGGTATAGATATTACTAACCGCATCTTTGAAGTTACGGGAACCCGCGCCACAGCAACCAAATATGGATTTGACCGTTACTGGCGAGATTTGCGAACCTTTACCCTGCACGATCCTGTGGACTACAAATTGCGAGCGATCGGCGATTGGGTACTCAACGATCAGCTACCTGTTATTACACAATATTCTTAGGGCATGGGGCATTGGGCATTGGGCATTGATTATTAGTTATTCTTTCTC
>CAZZZY010000899.1:0-2882 GCA_964658545.1 uncultured Acetobacteraceae bacterium
ACGCTACGCGAACGGCTTCCCGCAGGGTACCGCCAAGGCGCAGAGGACGCAGAGAGGAAAAAGAAATTTTTCGAGTCACCTTGAAAGGGCTAGTCCTATTACTTTTCTCTGACTCGAACTAAAGTTCAAATCTTTCCCTCTCCGAGTCGGAGAGGGTTGCTTTTGCGTAGTAAAACTAATTCTCTCTTGGCGAAAAAACTTGACATCAAAAGGCTTCAATAGTATATTTGTACTAATAAAGCACTTAAGTGTTGCATAAAACTTTCACACTTCGATTACACCAACAGGAGAGCAAAATTAATGAAGCTATCTAAGGTAGACTTGAGCAGTTTAGTAGCGATCGCTCACTCTGATGGATATTTGCAGTTGTTGCTCGATCGAGGCAACGAATTAGAGTTTTTGGAAATTCCAGCACCCATACAAGCTTATGAAGGATTGCAAGAACTGAACGAGGTTATCGCTGAAACGACTGCACTACCCTGTGAGGAACAACCAATCGCTATGTTACCAGTTAGCTCATCAATGGCGATCGCTGTAGGCTACGATCACAACGAGCAAATTTTGCAAGTTGAGTTTCAAAGTGGATCTGTTTATCAGTACTTAGGTGTAGACGAGGATACTTGGGAAGATTTACACTCTTCTGACTCCGTTGGCAGCTTTTTCAATCAACAGATTAAAGGTAGATTTGACTGCGATCGTCTAGATAATGCAGATTATACCATTGACTAATAACTGAGTATAGGGTTTTGTTCAGAGACAATAGAAAAAGTCCACCTAATACAAACCCAGTTATGACGACTACACTTGCTTCTACTGTTAAACCAAGAGCCGAAGATAGTTTTGCCATTAGCTTTGCACCATTGTCTCTTGAAGAAATCTATGCCAAGTCTGACGATCCAGCCAACGGTGCTGTAGTTCTGATGAGTGGTGTAGTCCGCAATCAAACTGATGGGAAACCTGTAATTGCTTTGGAGTATCAAGCTTACGAACCTATGGCATTGCGGATATTTTATCAAATTGCTGCTGATATTCGCTTATCTACATCTGATGTAAATCGGGTAGTGATTCATCATCGCACCGGACGTTTGCAAGTTGGAGAAATTAGCGTTTTAGTCGCAGTGGGTTGTCCTCATCGAAGTGAGGCGTTTGAAGCTTGCCAGTATGCTATTGATACCCTCAAACACAATGCACCTATATGGAAGAAAGAAATTTGGCAAGATGGTTCTAGCCGTTGGGTGAGTATTGGTGCTTGCGAACAGTTAGGAGAAAATTGTTCTTAGCACAAAACAGTTCCAAATTCCAAGTAGACAGGTAAAATTGCCTACTAAATACTTGCTAAACAAACGCCTCACTATCCATGTACAGCACTCCCTTACACCATTTAACGAAAAATCTGATACAGATGTAACCCCTGAAAGCTTTGCTGCATCTAAGTTTTTTAATTGCGAATTGCGTTAGCGCAGCGTTAGCGAGTCTTCTCCCTTGGCGCTAGCCTCTCCCTTTGGGAGAAGGGGAGACGCTACGCGAACGAGCGTCATTGCGAATTGCGAATTGGTATTACGGGTTATATCCCCCGAATATAATTCGGGGGATATCAGCGAACAGGCTAAATTCATTCAGCTATGATGAGGGTTCAAGCAAACTCTTAAAGAATATTTGTATTTGCAAAACAACAATTTATGTTGCATTTGTTTACATAATCTGCATTGCTCTATTGAGGTTTGTAAATAATTTGTATTCCTGCAAGGAATATTCCTTTAGACTTATCTTCAACTGGAAAATGTGGGAATAAACACAAATGCATTCGTTAAATATATTTTGTCACGAATTTGTAGTTGCTGTTTCCTTTGTAGCTTGCATTATTGGACTGGTATTACTATGGGAAAGTAAGCAGCAAAGAAATGATGTGGAAGAAACAGAAGTGATTCTGTTTAGAATGAGCTTTACTTATTGGCTAGTGTACTGTGTAGCCTTTGGCATCGAGAAAATAGTTTTACCTGATTGGGAATCTGTAGTTATGACTTTGAAAATAACTACTGCTCTGTCATATTTCTTAACTTTTTCTTGCATTGTTAGTCTGCCACTACACAAATTCGCAGTCCACCGTGTTGAAGAATAGACATTGGCTATAGGGCATGATTAAGATTTCATTGCGATCGCTAATGCTGTTTCCAGTTCTGACTGCGCCAAAGTGGTCAAAATAAACACCTCTTGTACCGTCTTCCCCTGCCGTGCAATTACTTTATAGCCGCCGCGAATCGGTACAGATATGCGTAATTGCATTTTTGGACAATGACCTTTTGACCGCCCAATCACTCCCGGCGTTACGGTTTGGATATGATCTTGCTGACAAAGACGTTCTAAAATCGGGATCAGACCAGAAAGGTGTGTTGAGTGATTCCAAACCAATCTGGCAGCTTTTTGCGAAGCCGCCCGGAGGGGATCTACGGTGGGTTTGCCCATAATAATTAAGCTGCTTCTAGAGGTGCCATTGTCAAACCTGCTCGGCGCAGCTGCTGGTGATAAAGTTCCGCAGGTTCTTGGGGACCTACCCAGACGATCGCTTGACCTTCATAGTGTACCTGATTAGTCAGATCCCACGCGCGATCGCCACTCATTCCCGGAATATATTTCATCAAACATTCAGCCACATGTTGGAATGTATTAAAATCATCATTTAATACAATCACTTTGTAATTCGGATAAGTCTTACGGGTAACTTGATTAGACCGTTCAGGAGCTATAGTTGGTGTTGTGGTTATCCCGTAAACATCTGCTGAAAGTTTCGTAACCATATAACAATTGGTCAATAAGATTTTACAAAACTACAAGTAACTAGTTTAGTCCATTGTTTGGGGACTGGGAACTGGCAATGGGGAATT
>CAZZZY010000900.1:0-260 GCA_964658545.1 uncultured Acetobacteraceae bacterium
TCTGGTATAGTCTCCACTAACCATGTGGAGGCGAATTAATGGAAATTCGTTCTAAATCTTCGGAATGCAACCCCATCTCGCGTCTCCACTAACCATGTGGAGGCGAATTAATGGAAATGGGTACAAGTTCCTATTACATTAGCTACTGTACTGTCTCCACTAACCATGTGGAGGCGAATTAATGGAAACTCTTCCTTTATCGCTTGATGAGTATTAGCTTTGTTAGGTACACCCATCGCGGGCGAGACTTCGACAGGCTC
>CAZZZY010000900.1:270-2868 GCA_964658545.1 uncultured Acetobacteraceae bacterium
AGGATGCCCGCACCACAAGATTGACTTCTGACTTACTTGATTGCGGTACTGTTTTTGTAAGAATTCAGGAGTCAGAAGTCAGAAGTCAGAACAAGAGAGTTAATCTAGTAGATGAGTAAATTGATTCATCAAATATTTCTCCTCATTCTTTAACTCTTCTGGCTCCTTAATTCTGACGAATGTATTCTTACCTATGTTTTAATATAAAATCCCCGTCTTAAAGCTTCAATTCGTTTGTGAATTGGTGGATGGCTATGTTTCAACCAATGAAAAACCCCGGTTTCTTCTTTCATTGCAACTCGTATCCATAAAGTTGACATCTCTTCACGGTTCTTTTTCGGTGGTTGAAAGGGAAGTCTGTCTAAGGTTGCGAGTGCTGATACCATCGCGTCAACGCTGGTAAGTCTTGCAGCAACAGCATCGGCATGATATTCTCGCCAACGACTGTGCCAAAAGGTCAGTAATGTCACCAAAAATTGAGTTATTGATGGTAGTAACATTAATACTAGCCAAATTACAACACCAACGAAAAAGCCCATCGCGTGTTGCCAATTTCCGAACAAACCGTAGATTAAACCTGCAACTAACATTAATAAAGCTACAAATCTACCTAGATACCAAACAACCAATAGCATGGGTGTAAAAAGAGTCACCATTACCCCACTCCAAGTTGCGGAAAGTAAGGTTTTTGCCATTGTATCTAAGTTAGCAATATGACCGATTTCATGAGCCATAACCGCAGCTATTTCTTCCTGATTTAAATTTTTAATTAACCCTGTAGTTGCAACCACCATTGAATAGGAACGAGTAGCACCAACAGCATAAGCATTGGGATTATCATCAGACAATTCAATTCCCACTACAGGAGTTCTGGGGATGTTTTCGGCGATCGCAATATCTCTAATCGTGCTACACAACCATTTTTCTGTATCTGAATACAGTCCTTTTTCATCTACTAAAAATGGATTAATCACCCGAATTTTTCTTTGATTGATGTAAGTAGGAACTGCAGCAAAATATCGGTAACTGGTAGTGACAACCCAATAAAGACTGGGTAACCCGATACAAACTAAGAAAAACAACCCCAGAACAAAATTTAATGCACCCTGTTGCAATAACAGTAAACCGTAATAGCTTGCACACAAACCATAAATCAAAACTCCTAAACAAAATAGCGCCATAATTGCAATTACAGCTAAATTCCCGCCAGCATTTTTAATCGCAAGCGTAAAATAGCAGCGGTAGAGCAGGCAATATATGGCATCAGCAAAGATATTGATTCCTTAGAATTAGTTGATAATTTAGATTCTCTACGCGGTTATGAAGGTATCACAGCAGCCAGATATTTTCCTGCCTTTGGACAGTTAATTACTAACCCCAGATTTGAATTTTCTCTCCGCAATCGTCAACCACCTACAGACCCGATCAATTCTCTCTTAAGTTTTGGTTATACGCTGTTATTGAATAATGTCATGAGTTTTATTGTTGCGGAAGGACTTTCACCCTATATCGGTAATTTTCACTATGGAGAAAGACAAAAGTCCTATTTGGCTTTTGATTTAATGGAGGAATTTCGGTCTGTTATTGTCGATAGTTTGGTTTTAAAAATTATTAACAATTTAGTGTTTAAACCACAAAATTTTGACATTTTAGACAGTACGGGAGGAGTGTATTTAAATCAATCGTCACGGCGTGTTTTTCTGCAAAATTTTGAAGCCAGAATGAACGAAGAAACATCCCACCCCGATTTACAATCTCAAGTCACATACCGTCATGCAATTCAATTGCAAGTCATCACACCCGGACCGACGCGCTGACGGGCTTCAGTAATTGACGAACTTGTTGGTGTTTTTATACGTATAAGTAAACTTATCAATTGTCCGCTTATACCCTGAATAAGATTTTTAAAAACGTCCACTATTGAGTCTCGTGACCAAAAGCTCATGGCTATTACGAGAGCCACAACTATATGTGTGGGCAGTATTCGTTGTCGTCTTTGTAGACTCGATGTATTAATACGAAACAGAACCAATCGGGAAAATTTTCACTCTTGGTAGTGATAACCCAATACTTGCACCTTGCATTCGCTCTTTGTTCAGATTGCTACGATCTTGACATCAGCTGTTGGCGCCCATTCTGATTGAGGATTTTCCTTGCCCAACTCCGAATCAAAAATCACGCACCATCCGCTACCGTTGTTGTAAGAGACGATTCTTGCTTGCTGCCCAAAGAAAGGGCTATCCCTATTGATGACCTCTATTCTCATGCCGGGCCCGACTTGGGAAAGAGGAATGTTTTCAGGAGTCATATCAGCTATTTCGTTTAACTCTGCGATCGCTTCTATCTCCATCCATCGGTCGGACGATTCAAAGACTTGCAGCAGCTCATTTATGAAGACATTGAACTCTACCTCGCTATCTGATGCTCTGCCAAACGTAGAGAAGAACTGCTCTATCTTGTTTCCAGCAGCTTCGTGAATGGTTGCCAAGAGGGTGCGAATACCGTGAGGGTCACGAGTCCACTCCAGGAATTTGGATTCTGAATCGGATTGGGCTTTGGCTTCTTCCCTTTCCTGCTTGCTTCGCGATCGCACGTCAG
>CAZZZY010000901.1:0-2868 GCA_964658545.1 uncultured Acetobacteraceae bacterium
TTTGGGAGAAGGGGCTGGGGGATGAGGGTTTTTTCTTTTCATACGGAAAGAACTATAGTTTTCAAAATGGACGCGGTTTAAGTTTTACTTTAAAATATACATATTTTTTATCCTAATTTTCATCATTGAAATTATTCTATGCAATTTGCAATTTTTCAAAAAATAGCAACGAAATACTCATATCCCCGACTTCTAAATCGGGGATATTATTGCTCACGAATGATTAAGTAGGGCTATATATGTTTAAGATAATGCACGATCGCCTCTGCTGTAGGCAAATTAGTTGCCAGTAAAACTTGATTAATAGTGCATAATCTTAGTAGTGCTTCTTCATTTGCTTGACCAGGCTGAGGTTGTAGCAAATCTCTCAGGAAAATAACTGCTGAAATTTCTCCTGCTCCAACCAATGAAGCAATTGTTTGATATCCTCCAGAAATTGGTGCGGGGGTTTGTTGACTAATAGTTATTCCCGCCTGTTGATGTAAGACTTCGCCAACAGATGGCCAGGTAATTGTAAAGCTCTGTGATAAAAATTCTTGATGTTGAGAAACAAATTCAGCAAGTTCTGATTTCTTGCTTTCGTGAGCGATGAGTACGATGTTTCTTTCAATAACTACTTGCAGAGGCTCACTGACATTTATTTCTTCTGGAGTTTCATCAGATTGAGGTGTTTCTCCTTCCAAAACCTCTTCAATAGTTGGACTAATGCTCTCAGTAGCTCCATTTTCTATTGTTTCCCAAGATTGAATATCAGCTAAATCAGAGACTTCAGTAAGTGAAGTAACATCATCACCATCTACACTGACTTCTTCTGTAGTTGTATTACTCAAATCAATATATTGAGTGCTGAAAACTTCCACAACGATATTATCAGGCTCCGTCAATGCTTCAGAAACTTCGCTTCCTGTTTCATCAACAGTAGAACTAGGTTTTACTTCGTGAATATCTACGCTGTTTTCGGCTATCAATGACGTATCTAAATCCACTAGTTCATCATTGATATGTTGTATAACTTGGTTCAATGTTTCTGGCGGCTGAATGTCCTCTTGTTCAGGAAATTCATTGACAAATTCGCCAAAATCTGATAAAATATCTTTTGCAATTGGTGTATTTAAATCTACTACCTGATTTTCATGATGAGTACCTTCAGGAATGGCAGTCTCCTCCTCAGATACTTGGTGAAAAATATCAGGTGGCTGTACAAAGGTGACTTCTGCTTCTAGTGCTGCCTCTAACTCTGCATATTCATGGTCGGTAGCTTCGGGAATAGCACTTGTATCACGCCGTTGTACGAAAGTAGATTCAGCCGCCAGTGCTGCTTCAAAGTCTGCAACCTCATCGGCAGTGGCTTCTCGAAGAACACTAGCCTCTTCAGGAGTTTCAATGATGTTTTTAGGTACAGCGATCGCATCATCGGCTATAGTCAAAGAAACTTCTTTAGCATCTGCGTTGACTTCTGGTGCAACTAATGTTCGCAAATCCACAACTTCATTACGGACATCGTGTGGAATTTCGCTAACTGCTTCAGGTGAGTGAATGATGTTTTCAGGGATGACATCATCAGGTTGAGTAGCAACAACTTCTGAGATTTCGCTGATTTCAGGTGTTTCTGCTTCTTGACTAATTGGCACTGGAACTTCGCTAACTACCTCTGGGGTTGGATTAGCAACATTGGCAGCGCTGACATTTTCAGGCGATCGCGACCGAGAAAACAGTGAAGGGTCTATAATTCTAAAGACTGTCTCTGGTTGCTCATAGGCGGGAGCAACTGCTTCCAAGATTAGAACGTAATCTGCAATCCTGATCACATCTCCATCAGTCAAAGAGTATGGTCGTTCTTTTTCTACTTGTTTTCCATTAAATATTGAGCCATTTCTACTGCCAAGGTCACAGAAGTAGTAATTTCCACCTTTAACAAAAAACTTAGCATGTACCCGACTGATATCAGGGCTGTCTAGGAGTAAATCAGAATCAGGAGAACGACCTATTAGCCATTCTCCTCTCGTTGTGGTTTCGATGGTAAGGTCAACTTCATTGACTTCACTTAGATTTGGTGAGTAGCTAACTTTTACTTTCATATTAATTTTTGGTTAATTTTATTGATTTCCGCTACCCAGCGCTGACGGGTAGTATGTTCTAAATTTAAAATATCATCTTGTGACCAGTGGAAATGATAAGCAATAAAAGCTACCTCCTCATATAAAGTATCAGAGGGTAGCTTACGACTCCCCCGCTAGTTCTAGCTCCACTGAAAACTGAGTATTTTGGTCGCCGCAGTCAGAGTCCGGGAATAGTGCCGCCAGAAATTGACTTGACCGGTATCCCCAGTGAGGGAATAGTCTCTCGTCGTCATGCGCGAGTCGATTGGGACTGGTCGCAAAATTCATACATGATTGTTGATATGAGTACAAATGGTATTTATTTAAACAACAATCCTCTAAATCCTGGTATGCAATATCGCCTAATTAATGCTGATTCACTGCGATTTGGTCAGGATAATTTAGTTAATTTCACGGTATATATCGTGTAGTAAAACTGTTGGCGAATGCATAATTGTCGGCAAAAAGCCGTCAAATTTCATAGGGTAGTTGATAACCCATTAATTAACCTTAAATCTTGGCTAGCGATCGCCTTTTTCGACTTATAAAATATTATGCTAAAAAAGTAAAGTTTGCTAATCAGAATGCTAATCATATACCTATAATATAGTATACAATGCCCTCCCAATAACTGTCAGAAACCTCAGCCTAAAGGCGTAAGGCTTGAAAGAGAAATCTTTTTTGCCGTTCTGACCAGCCTAAGTCTTAATTGACTGTCAGCAACTCAACCCTAAAGGGATTGAGCTTGTAAGAGAAATCAAGCAAGGTG
>CAZZZY010000902.1:0-2866 GCA_964658545.1 uncultured Acetobacteraceae bacterium
TCAAAGCCTCTCTCCTTTTAGGAGAGAGGTTTGGAGAGAGGTCAGAGTGTATTGCATCGAAATGAGAAGCGCTATATTATTTTATTGAAGATTTGATGAATTTTAAGTGGAAGACTGACAAAATTGAGACTAAGTTTGTTACTTTGCTAGTTAAATTGTCAAAGAAGCAAGGTAAAAACATCACAAAACTATAGCCGGAGAAAATCAAGTAAATTCAACAACACTTTTTGATTAAGCCTTGTTCTTTTTTTTGGTTTTGTATTTTTGTCCCCAAGGCGGGTAATCTAAAAGTAAGTGCAATAGCTACTGAAAATATTTGTAATTAATTGGGAAACTATGAGAATTTTGGTGACGGGCGGTGCTGGGTTTATTGGTTCCCATCTCATCGACCGATTAATGACCGATGGGCATGAATTAATATGCTTGGATAACTTTTACACTGGTCATAAACGAAACATCCTGAAATGGTTAGGTCATCCGTACTTTGAAATGATCCGCCACGATATTACCGAACCAATTCGGTTAGAAGTGGATCAAATTTACCATTTAGCCTGTCCGGCTTCACCAGTCCATTACCAGTACAACCCAGTTAAAACCGTTAAAACTAACGTGATGGGAACCCTGAATATGTTGGGGCTGGCTAAACGTGTGAAAGCGAGGTTTTTCTTGGCTTCAACCAGTGAAGTATACGGAGATCCAGAAGTTCATCCCCAGACTGAAGAGTATAGGGGTAGCGTCAATCCCATTGGGATACGTTCATGCTACGACGAAGGTAAAAGAATTGCTGAGACTTTAGCATTTGATTACTACAGACAAAATAAAGTTGATATTCGAGTTGTTCGGATATTTAACACCTATGGGCCGAGAATGTTAGAAAATGATGGTCGGGTGGTGAGCAACTTTATAGTTCAAGCCTTGCGGGGTAATCCTTTAACCGTATATGGTGATGGTTCACAAACTCGTAGTTTTTGCTACGTTTCCGATTTGGTAGAAGGATTCATCCGCCTGATGAATGGCGACTATGTTGGCCCAGTAAATTTGGGCAATCCTGGCGAATACACGATTTTACAATTAGCACAAGCTGTGCAGAACATGATCAACCCAGACGCACAGATTAAGTTCGAGCCACTACCTTCGGACGATCCCCGCCGTCGCCAGCCTGATATTACAAAGGCAAAGACTTGGTTAAATTGGGAACCTACCATTCCTCTGCAAGAGGGGTTAAAACTGACAATAGAAGATTTTCGCGATCGCATTCAAGGCGATGGCAATAATTCAACGAACTAAGTAGCGCCTAGCATCGCTCTGAATTTTCATGCAAGCTCACCCGCTCGGTAGCTGGTATGCTTGGTGGCTGAATTTACTAACAGCGTGTTAAGTGTCATATTGATAACTTCTTTTTGAAGACTACACCCAAAAAAATTAGGGAGTTAAAGAATGCGTGTTTGCGTTATTGGTACTGGCTACGTTGGTTTAGTTACAGGTGCTTGCTTGGCTCATATTGGGCATGATGTAATTTGCGTAGACAACAACGAAGAAAAAGTTAAGTTAATGAAGTCTGGACAGTCCCCAATTTTTGAACCGGGACTCTCAGAAATTATGCAGTCTGCCATTCAAACAGAGAAAATTCATTTTACTAGTGATCTTGCTGCTGGAGTTTCCCACGGAGAAATTCTGTTTATTGCTGTGGGAACACCACCTTTACCCACTGGTGAAAGTGATACTCGTTACGTCGAAGCTGTAGCCCGTGGGATTGGGGAAAATCTCAACAATGGTTATAAGGTGATAGTAAATAAATCTACAGTCCCCATTGGCTCAGGTGACTGGGTGCGGATGCTTGTTCTCGATGGGATTAGTGAACGGCAGAAAACACTCGTAACCGCAGGTGGAGTGCCAAGTGATGAGAAATTACCTGAGTTTGCAGCCGAGTTTGATGTAGTGAGCAATCCAGAATTTTTGCGCGAAGGTTCGGCAGTTCACGACACCTTCAACCCTGACCGCATTGTACTAGGAGGCAATAGTCAAAGAGCAATAGCCTTAATGAAACAACTATATGCCCCAATTGTGGAACGCAAGTACGCTGAGGATCAGTCTTTGCCTCCAGTGGCAATTCTGGCAACAGACTTGAGTTCGGCGGAGATGATTAAATATGCCGCTAATGCCTTTTTAGCCACTAAGATTAGTTTTATTAACGAAGTTGCTAATATTTGCGATCGCGTCGGTGCTGATATCACCCAAGTAGCTAAAGGCATCGGTCTAGATTCCCGCATTGGTAACAAGTTTTTACAAGCTGGGATCGGTTGGGGTGGTTCCTGCTTTCCCAAAGATGTCTCGGCTCTGATTCATACTGCTGATGACTATGGTTATGAAGCCCAACTACTAAAATCTGCCGTCAGTGTCAACGAACGCCAACGCTTGATTGCTTTAGAAAAACTCCAACAAGTTCTGAAAATTCTCAAAGGCAAAACAGTCGGACTACTCGGACTGACCTTCAAGCCAGATACGGACGACTTGCGCGATGCTCCAGCCCTCATCTTAATTGAGCAGCTAAACAGACTGGGAGCCAAGGTTAAAGCTTACGACCCGATTATTTCTCAAACAGGTATGCGTCATGGTCTTTCTGGTGTGCTGGTAGAAACCGATGCCGAAAGACTAGCTGATGGTTGCGATGCTTTAGTACTTGTCACCGAATGGCAGCAGTTCAGCACTCTCGACTACGTGAAGATGGCAAAATTGATGGCCCACCCCGTGATTATCGATGGTCGTAACTTCCTCGACCCCGAAACACTGGTACGCGCTGGATTCCAATATGTCGGTGTGGGAAGGTAGAAAGTAGAGACGCGATTAATCGCGTCTCTACAAGAGT
>CAZZZY010000903.1:0-2860 GCA_964658545.1 uncultured Acetobacteraceae bacterium
CTCCAAACACTTTGCTCTTTTGGGACTGATTCTTCTGAGCCTAAAACATTCTCTAGCCCTGGCTGATTACTCTGAATCTCCCGCATATTGAGAGCGTGAATAGTTTGGGCTAACTCTGGATTGTCTTCTAACTTTACAGTACTTTTTATTTGTCGCTATCCCAAATTAATGTCATTGAGGGTGTAAAGTTTGCACTCCTTGAGCATTAAGCTTAGAAGTAGCACTGGGAGTTTACAACCTACATCAACACGGCTTTGTTGTAAGCCTAAAGTGGGCAAAATTTTTAATCAAGATGCGCTCGCTACGGCAATTGTGCGGATTCATGAAGTTAGCTGATTAATAAGTCTCGCAGAAACACGGATTCATTCTTGCTGCCTTTCAGTAAAACTGCATTATACAAGTTTTGAAGGTGCATTTATGACTGATACTATAATATCTTGGGTATGGTGTAGGAGCCAGTGCAACGCAAACTTGGAAGGACTTCATGGAATACCCATCGCTGGAATCGCTTGGCAACAGGTTTATGGGATTTGAAAATCAAGCGGTAAAGTCCCGGTTCTGTCACAGTCAACATTTCCTGTTCGCCACCTTGGGTACTGACAATGGCAGTACCCTTTTCATCAGCTTCTAGTAGTCTGCCAAGGAAACAATGCAAAGGTGGTTAGCAGAAGGGCAGAGGGGAAAGAACTTGGTATTTGCTGCTCCCCTGCACAAGCGCCGACCTCCACAAGCGCAATTTTGGGGAAAGCGAACTACTAGGCATAATCTGGGCAATTCTCGCTATCCCATCCATTCGGGTGTATTCCGCAGACTAGCACGTTGTCCCCATACTCAACTCCATGATAGTTAGCGCAACCGATGCAAACTATTGGTCGGCTAACTTGGTCATCAAAATCAAAATCAAAATCAAAATTATCATCTTCCGATTCATCTGCTCGAACTAAGGATGCATTACAGTTGGGGCAGGTTTGAATATCTCGCCCCAAGTCTCTAACTAGACAAGTGAGCGCTTGCCACGAAGTCATGGACTCACCACTGTTGCTAATATGAGTAGTGAGTGACGAAAAATAGGGGTAACTGCATTGGCATACGACCATTTCAGCATCAGTATGCGGATCGTAGTGAGCTTCTAGATATTCTTGGGCAATTCTCCAATTCTGTTGCTTAGAAATACTTTGTGGCTCCCCTTTATAGTTTACTTCCCACAGTTTATCATCGTGAAAAATCCTGATAGAAAATGATGTATAGTCATGAGCTAGATTTTCTAGTTCGCAATGACTTTTGGCATTTTTGTAATCAAAAGTGCGATGCTCAACCATTAGCTTATGCTCATGGGGATAAGACTGGATTACCAAATACTCCCCTTCATAAAAGGGATTATATTTGGTAGCGATTCGAGGGTTGAAAAATAAGAAATCCCGTTTAGTATCCATATAGATAAATTGTAATCTTTCATTTGGAAAACATAGCTAACAGAGTGAACGTTGATATGTTTTGAAGATTAATTCTTGCCCAACGCTTGCCTTCGTACCTCACTATAGGCAACAAATACAATACTTAAAACTTGTGCTTGAATTAACTACGAATGCAGATTGGTGGTCACGAGTTAGCAATAGCATTACTAAAAACCCAATACCGACTTGAGTTGTTTGTTTAACTAATGAACTCAGGCGATCTCTGATATCAAAAATTTTCATTCATCCTCCTAAACCAGGAAAAAACTTACTCCAAACACTTTGGTCTTTTGAAGCTAATTCTTCTGAACCTAGAACATTCTGTAGCAGGGCTATTTCATTCTAAAAAGTCGTTTGAGTATGTCTAAACCAAAAGAGCAGAGTCGTTGGGCTTGTGCCATATTGTTAAACATATTGTCCCTGTATAAATTGAGTGAGAAATTGCGAGCGAGGGCAAAATTTTGAGTCAGGGGGGTAGTGCGAATTCTAGATTTATCTTCGCCTTGGGTAACGTCTCGAACATAGTGGACTTTATTTTCAACACCCCAATATCCTCTGATCCGTTCAGCAAAGGATTGCGCCGTTTCACTTAAAGATGAAATATAATAACGGGTTTCATTAGTGACTTCGATCATATTATGTGTGAAAACCTGACGTTCTGATTTAACTTGAATCAAAGTTGTAAGTCCAGGCCAAGGAGGAATTCCATCAAATTTTTGACAAATACTAACATGACGCTTTTCGATTCGACCATGCCCTTTGTTTATCTGCTCATAAGTGAATTCAGGTGTAAAATTTGTTTTGACATCTTTGAATAGATTAGGCTGATTACCTTTTAATGCGGCCACATAATGATTTCCACTATTTATAATTAATTCACAAGTTTTTTTTGGGTATTAATAGCTTCAATTGCTAAAACTACTCCCTTGAGAGCCAGTTTGGAAATTAACTCAGGTAAAGCTTTAATTTCATTAGTTTTGGCATCGACTTGAAATGGCTCTAGAATTAAGCCTCGCTCAACAATATAAGCACTAACTAACATAATTGCTGGATGCGAATCGGAGTTAGGGTTATCATTTTCAATCTGGTATGAACCTTTCAGGACTTTGCCATCTAGCCCAACAGTTTCTCCAGTATGAAGGTTGTATATTGAAGAATTTGCTCAGACACACGGAATAATCTTTGTAATCTACGTGTAATAAGGCACGACGTATAGTGCTATAAGAAGGTAGTCTATTTTTTGGCGGTTGAAAAAGGTCAATCAACGGCTCACGGTAGCTTGAAATCCAGTCTCCAATTGCTAAAAATCCTTTGTTCCCTGCTGCGATCGCGCCTTGTGAAAAGTGCCAAAGATAATGGTAGATTATGTCTCTGTCCGGCGCGGCGACGGGGGTCTTCTAGACCTG
>CAZZZY010000904.1:0-2857 GCA_964658545.1 uncultured Acetobacteraceae bacterium
TCCGAGTTTCTCAAGCAGAAAAAATTAAAATTTGACAAGAACAGAGATTTGCATATTAAAAAGCGCAATCAATTGCTACTTTAATTCAGCTTAACGTGGTTGTGGTACTTTTTGAAGGGGGTTGGATCGATGCGATCGTAATGCCAAGAAGGGATTTTGGGTATTATTCAATACACCAAAGGTTTTAACTAGCCAATGCGATCGCAATAGAGTGCGGTCATTTCCCATCTAGAATTAGAATATGAGAACAAAATATGGTAATAGTTTATGAATATTTCCTTAACAACCGAGCTTGAGCAGTTCATTCAAAGTCAGGTTGCAAGCGGAAAGTACACCTCATCAGAAGCAGTTATTCTTGCTGGTATTAGGCTGTTGGAGGAACGGGAACGTATTTACAAGGGTAGGTTTGAGGAACTGCAAAGGGAAATTATGATTGGGGTTGAGCAACTTGATAGCGGAGAACGACTCGACGGTAGAGAAGCGATCGAGCAGCTGCGTCAAAAAAACCAAGCTTTGAGAAAGACTCAGATACAATAATGAGTTTATATTTTCTATCGCCTCAAGCTAACCAAGACTTACAAGAAATTAACGATTACCTGTTTGCTGGAAATCCCGATGTTGCAGATAGGTTACTCACACTCATTACTCAAAAGCTGGATACTTTAGCACAGTTTTCCAGTATGGGACGTAGACGAGATGAGCTTTTACCTGCGTTGCGTAGCTTCCCAGTTGATGATTATTTGATATTTTATCGCCCAATTGCAGAGGGGATTGAAGTTGTGCGGGTAGTGAATGGCTACCGCGATTTAGAGGCGCTATTTTTAGATGATGATTCAAGGTAATAATTTTCAGTCTATTAAAAAACAAATTTTGTTACATACAGTAGGCTTTAGCTTCCCGTTCTAGATATTCAATTTCTCCTTTCCACCGCTCAAGCCTGTTTTCTCGGTCTTGTAATTGAGATGTTGTAGGGTTTCTGGAAGGGTGGGTATCTGGATTAGGCAAAATTCCATTATTTGCAAGCCAGATGCGAGAAAATACCTGCCAAAGAAAGACATGATCGTGCTTATCGCCACCTAGACAGCGAATACGTTTGACTGAAAGTGTTGATTCACCAAAAAGGATTTGCTGATTTTTGGAATTTTTAGGAAATAGACGCGTCTCACCACCTCTTCCACGAAAGAATTCGACTACAAACCACTCACCAAAATCAAATATACAGACTTCTGTCGGGTCGCTACCATCATCCTCTAACAGATCAACATCATCTTGGATTTGATACCCTATGGCAATTTGTGATGTCTTGGGTAACAAGATGCGAAGCCTTTCAAAGCGGTTACTGTAATTAGCCCAAAAGTCCCTGCGACTACATAGCCGATTTGACTCGAAGTCTGGTAAATCCAGCCTCTTCAGAATTTTCTCTACCACTACGCAACTAAAAATTTTACAAAATCTCTGCCAACTTTACCACCAGAGTAGTTGCTAAATCCAATAACCTAATATTATCTGTATCAACACTATTCCCTTCACCAGCTAACAAACTTCTCACCGCAGATAACCTATCATTGGTGTCAGAAATTCTCCAAGATTCATCTAAGTTTACTGCAAAATCAAACAGCGATCGCTCTCCTAAATGCTGTCTTACCCTAACAGCTATACTATCATTACTTACCAAAAATTCTTTGATAGCATCTAATTGAGAATTACCTAATATTTCGTCATGTCCCCACGTTTCTAGCCAGTCTCCATCTACATCTTCAACGTAAAAATTGACAAAATTAACTCCGTAAGTTAGCCAGTTTTGCTGCATTTGTCGCGCTCTTGCTAAAGCTTCAGCAAATTTATCTACTTGATTGTTGCAGTGAGTTTCTCTTTTATTAGCCATAAAAGCCGTAATTAGCAGGTAAGTATGTAGGCTAGAACACAAATCTGGAATATCAAATTCCTCAAAGTTCACGAAAATTTCAAATATTTGCCACCAGAAAGGTTATCACTGTTATACAGGGCCACGTTGACTAACTGGTTGACAAAATTAGCGTCCTTGGGATTGTAACTTAAGAACAATCCTCTCTCTATTTCCCACGATCGCAGTGTATTTTGCCAAGCTTGGTACTTTTGGTGATTAAGTTCTTCAGAGACACTAGTAACTTGAATGCAAAGCGGTTGATTGTTACGACTACTAACAATTAGGTCTGTTGCCATAGAGAGGTCGGCGATATAACGCTGCCAAAAACTACCTTCTCGACTGACAACATCTTGAGCTATTGATTTAATGATATCATCATCGACCTGATTAAATTCGCCTGCCATCAATTTTTGTTTCCAAATATAAAACTTGGAGTCACTTGCATTGATCCATCTAGGAAAGAGATAACCATACCAATATCTCTCAATCGGTGTCATCAGATCGAACTTTGCTTTCTGTTCTTCTTCCGAAGGTAAGGATTTGATTATCAGCCAAATTGTCGAATCCGTAATTACCTCTAAGAGAAATGCAATGACAAACGGTTTTGCAGTCAGGGAACCTGGCTTGGTATTCTTTACCCAACGATTGATTTCATCTAATCTTCTCGCCAAATCATGATCTACCGAGGAGGCTTGCAGGGTAAGGGACTTTAGCTTATCCTTAATCTCTTTTGCTTGCAAACGATGTCCTACTTTCAGAATATAACGCTTTTCTACACATTTATAACTAAATTTTAACTTGAAAATGTCTTTAGTTAATTTCCTGATGCCAGTGAACTACCGACACTAATTTGGAGTGCCAAATACAGTGTGGGCTTCTGTACTTATAGTTAAATATTCTCTAAGTCGATTCCCTGTGTACGTAAAAGCTCCCGCAATCGAGCAAGTTCTT
>CAZZZY010000905.1:0-2856 GCA_964658545.1 uncultured Acetobacteraceae bacterium
GTTAAGTTATCAGCTGATGCTGAGTTAAGTTGAATTGATTTTGGATCATGTTGTTCGATTCCTGGGATACCTGTTGAACCTAGTTTAGTTCCAAATAGTTGACAAAGTTTCATATAATCTGATGCAAAAACATCAGCACACCATTGCCATAAACGCCAAGTTCCAATAGTCTCAGGATAATTCCAATTTAAATTTAATGCGTGTTGTGTAGAAGCTCTTTCAGGGCCAGGATGAGCAGAATGCCAAATAGACAATCTGCAATTCTTATCTACACATAAATCAAATACTAAAGCTAGATAAGTTGAAATCGCTTCTGTTTTATCCCAATCATAGTCAGCCTGAATTAGTGCTTTTGCTTCGTTGATAATTTCAACATAAGTTATAAGAGTTAAAAGTTGGCGTGGATTAAATATATCTGACCATTGTTTACAATAATTTAGAATTTGACCGTGGTCATTAACTATAAATTCGTTAGGAATTAAATTATGTTGTATTCCTTGAAATTGAGATTCTATCTTTTTATGTGATAATTCGTATCCAATAATATCATTTTTGGTGGCAATTCTAAATTCCAAGCTCCCTTTCCCTTTTTTATAAGCTACTGCATATAACTGTTGCTTTAATCCAAATGATTGAGCTTGAGATTTAATAATTTCATCTTCAATGACATTCCTGCAATTAGGGCATCTACCTACACCTCGGCTAATTGTATTGTATTCATCTGGGTCATATTCATGTTCAATATTTGTAGTGCGAGCAGTGTGAGCATCTTGCCCGCTATTATGCAAAATCTCGCTATTGTTTAAAGTTTCATTTTCGTTTGATAAATCAAGAGTATTATGTTCTGAGGACAAACGCGAGCCATTTGTTGAATCAGAACGCGAGCGAGACGCTCGCACTACCGGATTATCATTATAAATAATAGTTGTCCCTTTCCCCTTGCTACCCTTAACCAATTCAAAATCAACTCGCTTCTTTTCAGGATTAGGAATTGGCTTTACAGCATACCAATCACTTGTAACTTTCCTAGCTTGTCCTTTCCCTCCGTAGTTGCTTGTTTTACTTAACCACCAATTAGGACTCAACGGAACAACAGACTCACAACTAGGACAAACAACCGTATGCGCCCATAAATAATTCTGCACAGTTTCCCCAGGTAAAGAAGGGAAAAACTCAGCTAACCTTTTCTCAGCCTCATCTCCTACCCACTTCACCCATTTATCAATATCCTGCTGCAAATCTGGGCCAAACTTTAGCGGATATTCCATCGCAGCTTTCATCGTCACCACCGCCACAGGATTTAAATCAGAAGCCAGCACATTTAACCCATATCTCGCCGCCTCAAACGGGATACTTCCACCACCTGCAAACGCATCTAAAACAGTCGGTGTGCGAGTTCCCCAAACCTTCTCACAATAATCCTGCACCTTCTTAATTTGCACAGAATTAGGCGGCGTTTTATATAGCTTTACCTCCTTCCCCGGTACTAACCCCAGCAAATATTCAAACTCTTGCATTGTGATATCTGCTGGTAATAAAGAAGCCAACACACTGGCGCGACTAAAAGATAATGGCTTACGCGAATACCAGCGATGTAATCCTTTAAATGGATTTCCCCCGTGTTCAAAATTAACTTGCTCATTTAATACCTGCACAGGCATCATTTTTTCAATAAATACAGCAGGGCGTTTAGAAGTTGAGTCAGACATTTTTATTACCAACCATAAGTCCGAATATTATTAAAATTAATTGTATCAATACCTACTTTTTGCAGATAATTAGCTAACTTGAAATCATCTGTAAGCACTAAATATTTATTTTTTGCTAAAGTCACAATTCCACAGTCAGTCAGCCCATATTTAGTAAAATTATCTAGCTGAACAGCATTGACCATTTTTTGAATTCAAAAAATGGTCAACCGTCAACCGTCAACTAGTACGTTACTTTCGCCGTCAAATTCAGCCTGTCAACCGGGTTACGATTAAGGGCACCTTTGATAGTACTGATTTCTGCGCCGTTTGGTTGCACTGGAGATGAAAATTCAAATACCAGCTTCAGTGACACGTCAGCTTTTACATCCGGGCTACTTAGCAAAGTGTTAACAGCCCCCTGAAAACTCTGAAATCCTTTGACTGGCCCTTGATACTCTAACCGGATAAACTGTTCATTAACAGTAATAGTTGCCGTTTGGTCGATTTGCAAGGGTAGCTTGATCAACATAGGGAAAGCCGTCATCAACTTGCGGTAGTCCATTACTTGCCCAACGGAGATTTCCAACGACTGGATACCCTGAACTTGATTATCTTGGATGCGATCGCTTAATTCATTAAACACCCGATCGAGTGTTCCCTCCAAATCAAATTCTTCCGGTTTAGCTTTAAACAGAGATAAATCATTCCAGTCATCGCCAATTTTTTCGCTACCGTTAGGTGTGCGGGGTGTACCAGTACCGTAGGTTAAGATGCTTGCTGAGGTTTCCTTCTCAGCAACTTCGCCATTGCCATAATCAGCTATAATTTTGAAGGTTGTGGTTTTAGCGTAGGCGTAGCCCGCCGAAGGCATCGCTGTCTCATGTTCATCACTAGGGCGAAACTCCCCTGCAACCAAATTCCCATCTTGATACAGCTTAATCGTCAAAGCCCCCGATGCTTTCCACCGTATCCGCACAGGTTTTACCGATTCTGTACTGGACAAGACTTGAGCATTTAGTTCAATTTCTCGCGGTTTTGGTGGTTCCAGAATTCCCCGGCGGTAGAGTTCCATCCGTTCAGAAAATTCTATGGAGTCGGGTAGGGTAAACTTCCCGTCATCGGTTTTAATAAACAGCTTTTCTCCCACCTTCATATCCCAGTTACC
>CAZZZY010000906.1:0-2839 GCA_964658545.1 uncultured Acetobacteraceae bacterium
GCGAGTCCGCGTTCGCTTTTAGCGTCTCGTAGAGAGCGTCATTGCGTTAGCGAAGAACGAGCGTCATTGCGAATTGCGAATTGGTTTAACCTACTTTCCATAGCACCCAATTAATTGAGTTTTAAAGAATTCACCGGTACTTCATCCCAAGAATCGACTATCCGCAATCGCGCTACCCAGCCTGCTGCCTTTTGCGTCTCAGTCAAATTATTCTGAAAGGAATCATGACAATCTTTGGCTTGAGATTCATTAGAAGTTGCAATACAGGCATGAATCATCCCAGACGGATCAATTTGCTCATTTACCCAAATAGTCATGGAATATTCCCTCGAAAACTGTAGCGAAAAAAAGCTATTCGTTATTTTAGAACACTATTAGAGTCAAAAATTGCAGAGCAAAATCGGTAACAAGTAGTGAACCAATCCCGATTACCTATTACTAATTTACAATTCTTACCTTCACTGTACTTTCAGTTCAATCTTCAATAAAGGTAGGTATCTGGTTGCTACAGTCGCGGTGAAAACTACTAAGCTGGTAAATAGCACATTTAAAATTTAGCGGAAATTTGGAATCGCATTCATCGGCGGTTCAAGATTCCTCATTGGCGAACTACCTGTAATTACATTATGTTTGATGCTCTATCTGACCGTTTAGAAACCGCCTGGAAAAAACTGCGGGGACAGGACAAAATTTCTCAATCCAACATTCAAGATGCATTGCGCGAAGTGCGCCGCGCCTTGTTGGAGGCAGATGTTAACCTCCAGGTAGTCAAAGATTTTATTAGCGAAGTCGAAGCCAAAGCACAGGGAGCCGAGGTGATTACTGGCGTGCGACCTGACCAACAGTTCATCAAAATTGTTCACGATGAACTAGTAGAGGTGATGGGAGAAGAAAATGTTCCGATCGCACAAGCCCAGGAACAGCCTACTATTGTGCTAATGGCTGGGTTGCAAGGTACTGGTAAAACCACCGCTACGGCTAAGTTAGCCTTACATCTAAGAAAATTAGATCGTAGCTGTTTGTTGGTGGCGACAGACGTATATCGCCCAGCAGCGATCGACCAGTTGCTGACGTTGGGTAAGCAAATTGACGTACCAGTATTTGAACTAGGAAGCGACGCAGATCCTGTAGAAATTGCTCGACAGGGTGTAGAACGGGCTAGAGCAGAAGGTGTAAACACAGTAATTATTGATACTGCTGGCCGCCTGCAAATTGACGAAGATATGATGGCGGAATTAGCCCGCATCAAAGCAACTGTCCAACCCCATGAAACTCTGTTGGTAGTGGACGCGATGACTGGTCAAGAGGCAGCAAATCTGACCCGCACCTTCCATGAACAGATCGGAATTACTGGGGCGATTCTCACCAAGATGGATGGTGATAGCCGTGGTGGTGCAGCCCTCTCTGTGCGGAAGATTTCGGGAGCGCCGATTAAGTTTGTGGGTGTGGGTGAGAAAGTCGAGGCACTACAACCCTTTTATCCCGATCGCATGGCATCCCGAATTTTGGGAATGGGCGATGTGCTAACCCTGGTAGAAAAAGCCCAGGAAGAGTTTGACTTAGCCGATGCTGAGAAAATGCAGGAGAAAATCCTGTCAGCGAAGTTTGACTTTACTGACTTTCTCAAGCAGTTGCGAATGCTGAAGAATATGGGATCTCTGGGAGGCTTCATCAAGATGATCCCAGGGATGAACAAGCTGTCAGACGATCAACTTAAGCAGGGAGAAACCCAGCTAAAGCGCTGTGAGGCGATGATTAACTCCATGACTCGCCAAGAACGCCACGACCCCGATTTATTAGCCAGTTCTCCCAGTCGGCGGCGGCGGATTGCTTCTGGCTCCGGCTATAGAGAGTCAGATGTAACTAAACTGGTGGGTGATTTCCAAAAAATGCGATCGCTCATGCAGCAAATGAGTCAAGGTGGCTTCCCTGGAATGCCGGGAATGTTCGGCGGTGGGGGTATGGGCAACGCCTTCGCAGGTCCCGGCAATCGTCCCGCAGCCCCCGGATGGCGGGGTTATGGTGGTGATGCAGGCACGAAAAAGAAAAAAACCAAAGAGAAAAAGAAAAAAGGCTTCGGTAATCTTTAGTTATTGGGCATGGGGCATGGGGCATGGGTAATTTACGCCGTGTGCAACTTTCTCTCAAACCTAACCCCCAACCCTTTCCCTACTAGGGAAGGGGAGCAAGAATCAAAGCCTCTCTCCCTTTGGGGGAGAGGAATGGAAGCGGGGTTTCAAGAATAAGTCGCACATCGCATTAATTTGCAAATGACTAATGACTAATAGCAGCAAATGCTAGACCAGTGCTAAAATTAGCATTTCGGCATACTTAACCAATTAGGAGAATGATTCTTCAACCATGATCAAACTGCGCTTGAAGCGATTCGGTAAAAAACGGGAAGCAAGTTACCGCATTGTCGCCATTAACAACCTCGCTCGCCGTGATGGTCGTCCCTTAGAAGAATTGGGATTCTACAACCCCAGAACCGATGAAGTGCGATTAGACGTTCCCGGTATCGTCAAGCGACTACAACAAGGCGCTCAACCCACCGACACCGTCCGTCGCATTCTAGTAAAAGCTAATGTTTTTGAACAGGTCAGTGCAACAGCCGCATCATAATTTCGGAACAAAATTGCCAACTGCCAGTCCCAACTATGTTGATCTGGTTCGGTTTTTGGTGCAGCCGTTTTTGGAATCTCCAGAGACTTTAAGCGTCGATTGTGAAATTTCTCAGGCCCTCAACCGGGTTTGGGTTCGCATCGCCTTTGAAAGCACAGATAAAGGGAAAGTGTTTGGTCGAGGGGGACGCAATATTCAGGCGATTCGTACAGTAATT
>CAZZZY010000907.1:0-2832 GCA_964658545.1 uncultured Acetobacteraceae bacterium
TCTCGTTCTAAAAACTCGTAGCCAAAACCGCCGCGCCATTGCGGTGTATATTGAGTAGCTTCAGAAAGAGTTTGAATATTGTAGCGTTTAGCATCATCACCCCGGACAATCATTGCAAAAGTGTTTTCAAAACCTAAGCTTGGCATCACTTCTAGATTGAATTGCTGGGCATAAGCTTGTTTTAATCTTTTATAAACTTCTTTAGGATCATTAACTGTCTTTTGCTTTAAAATTGCAGTAAAAGCTGTGCCTGTATACTCAATATAAGCATCAATTTTACCAGCAGTAATCGCACTATGACAAACAAAAGAACCACCTAAACGGGGGCGACGAGATACTTTTAAATTAGTTGTTGCCTCGATTTGCTGTGCTAAAAGTTCACCTAAAATATCTTGTTCAGTAAAATCTTTAGAAGCAACAATAACATTACCATCGTTGCTACTGTTTCCATTTAGTGTACAGCTAGTGATTACTAATAACAAAGCAAAAGTTAAAAAGCACAATGCGAAAAATCTTTTCATTAACTTTTAATCTTTAATTTATTCTCCAACCAGCCAATTGCAAAGTCAGCCAGTAATGCAATTACCGCCGCCGGAACTGCACCAGCTAAAATTAATTGATCGTTCACTACTGATATGCCGCGAAAAATAAACACTCCTAAACCACCAGCACCAATCGCGGCTGCAATGGTTGCAATACCAATAGCAATTACTGTTGCTACTCGCACACCTGCCAAAATTACTCCCATTGCCAAGGGAATCTCTACTTGTAATAACAATTGTTTATCTGTCATTCCCATTCCTCTCCCAGCTTCTCGAATCGCTGGATCTACGCCAGTAATACCTGTATAAGTGTTACGAATTATCGGCAGTAAAGAATATACAATCAGAGCAACAATGGCTGGTACTGCACCAATTCCACCAATTATAGGAACAGGAATGAGTAAACCAAAGAGTGCCAAGCTAGGAATAGTTTGGAGAATATTTGCTATGCCAAGAATTGGTTGGCGAAGGTAAGTTTTACGTGTAATCAAAATGCCTAAAGGAATGCCTATCAATATGGCAATTCCAATAGCTATACCTACTAAAAAGAGGTGTTCTAGAGTATGCTGAAGAATTTCTGGGGCATACTTAACGAGGAAGAAATTTTTCATAAATTGTCTGGGAGGGAACGCAGACATTTAAGAAAGGCTAGGCTTTCTGGATGTTGCGATCGCATAAATTCATCTGTTGTCCCCAATACTACCAATTCTCCGCCATACATTAAACCAATTCTCGATGCCAAAACCAACGCTTCCTGAATATCGTGGGTGACAAACACAACTGTTTTGCCTAACTCTTGCTGCAAACGCCGAAACTCTTGCTGAAGTTCTAGGCGCGTAATCGGATCGAGTGCGCCAAAAGGTTCATCCATCAACAACACTGGCGGATCTGCCGCTAAAGCCCTAGCTACACCGACTCTTTGCCTTTGTCCTCCCGAAAGTTCATGCGGATAACGCCCAGCGAATTGTGCTGGTTCTAAACCCACTAATTGCAACAATTCATAAACCCGCATTTTTATTTGTTTTGGTTGCCAACCTTCCAAAGAAGGGACTAAACCCACATTGCGTTCAACAGTAAAATGGGGAAATAAACCAATTTCTTGAATGACGTAACCAATTTTTCGCCGCAGTTTAATTTCATCCCATTTAGTAGTAGGAATGCCATCAAATAAAACTTCACCTTGTGTAGGTGTGAATAGGCGATTAATTAACTTCATTGTTGTGGTTTTGCCGCTACCACTGCGCCCAAGTAATACCAGTGCTTCTCCTTGGCGGATGGTGAAGTTAAGATTTGACACCAACGGGCGATGATTGCGGCTAAAAGTGACATCGCAGAATTCAACAGCAGTTTGGTTATTTTGCGGCATGAGTAACTTTTGGTGGACGCTAGCTATTGTATTATGTGCTGATTTTGCTAGCGTGCTAACGTCCAATTTGCCAATTTAGAGCCAAAGCCAAAGCAAATGGAATTCGCGGCTACACAAACGTAACCCGTTGGGTAGGCCGCCTCCTTGGACTAAGGAAAAATTGAGGATTTTAAACTCACGCAGGTGGGTAAAGTCTCGTGTAACCAAGACTTCTATGGTAATGTGGACTCGGTTCAGCAAGATTAAGAATACTTCATGCGGCGAGACTCGATATTTTACAAACTATTTCAACAATCTCCCACGTTATTATTTGAATTATTGACCAATCCGCCGACAAATGCTAACACCTATCGATTTGACTCAGTAGCAGTCAAAGAACCCAAATTTGAAATTGACGGCGTATTCCTCCCACCAGAAAATGCAGGTGCAGGAGTAGTGTATTTTTGTGAAGTCCAATTCCAAAAAGATGAACAACTTTACGAAAGAGTATTTGCTGAGTCCTCACTATATTTTTACCGCAACCGTGATAGATTTAGCGATTGGCAAGTAGTCATAATTTACCCATCTCGCAGTCTGGAACAAAGCCAGATTCATCCCCATCGCTCATTCCTCAATGGCGGACAAGTACATCGAATATATTTAGATGAATTGGGGGATATTCGTACTTTACCTTTATGGATAGCGCTGATGGTATTAACGACAATTAAGGAAGAACAAGCACCAGAACAAGCCAGGTATTTATTAACCAAAACTCGGCAAGAACTATCATTACCCACAAGTCGCGCCATAATAGAGATGATCGTAACGATTATGGTGTACAAGTTTGAGCAATTAAGTAGAAGGGAGGTAGAGTCGATGCTGGAAATCACACTCAAGGAAACGCGAGTTTATCGGGAAATTAAGGAAGAAGGACGCGAAGAAGGA
>CAZZZY010000908.1:0-2830 GCA_964658545.1 uncultured Acetobacteraceae bacterium
CGTTAAAAAAACTGACTTTAACAAAGACTTTTAGCCTTAACTGAACCGTATTGCCCTAAAAGTTTGGTGAAAGCGTTGTTTTCCCGCCCTGCAATAAATTGCGGGCTAATAGCTAAAGTGCGTTTAAACGCACTGAAATTCCAGAAATTAAGATAGATAGATTAGGGCTGATACGTTAGACTCCCTATCAATTCGCCAACAGTGTCATTAAAATTGGGTAGCACAACTTTTATCTGTGTCGGCTTACCTTTTTCTTAAGTTGTCACCAATAGTCTCAGACTGGGAACGAGGTGAATTACGAATTACGAGTTACCTCAATCCGCGCAACACTGCTCCTAATGTAGCGATTCCCTCAACAATCTTCTGTGTTGGCTGAAAGCTAAAAGCTAACCTGATGGCATCATCCCCCTGTCCATTGGCGTAGCAGCGAGTCCCTGGCAGAAAACTAATGCCGTGTTCATTGGCAGCCATGAGGAGGGCTTTGGCGCTAATATCTGGCGGCAATTTACACCAAACAAAAAAGCCGCCATCGGGACGCAAAGCGACTATATCACTGGGAAACTCTTGAGCGATCGCTTCTAATAACAAATTACACTTATGCTTGTAGCAGGCAATTAGCTCCTTAATGTGATTCTCTAATTTCCCTGTGGCGCAATAGCGGGCTACCAAATGGCTGACAAATGGCCCCACAGGCCCCTCACTTTTGAACATTGCCAGCCGCTCAATAATCGCTGGATCACCACAAGCCCAGCCCAGGCGGATACCAGGCGCAATAATTTTCGAGAAGGTACTCACATATAATACCCACCCCTCTTGGTCTAGGGTTGCCAGGGGCGGCATCGTTTCCCCTTGGAATCGCAAATCGCCATAAGCATCGTCTTCCACCACTAGAACGCCATATTCAGCCGCTAACGCTACTAGTTTTTGGCGGCGAAATAACGGCATAGTAACGCCTGTAGGATTATGAAAGGTGGGAATAGTGTAAATAAACCGGGGTCGGATGCCCTGTTTCTTCAAATCGTTCAAAGTTACTTCTAGGGCATCTACATCCATCCCCAACTCATCCACAGGAATGGTAATTAGGCGTGCGCCAGCGTGAACAAATCTAGTAACTACTCCTAAAAAGGTTGGCCCTTCGACAATTACCACATCACCAGGTTCGACAAACACATCTGGTAGTAAGCCAAGAATCTGACCAGAACCGTAGCCAATGATCAGGCGATCGCGATCGGCAGCGATTCCTTTATCCTGCAAGCGGAGGATAATTTGCTCGTATAGTTTAGCGGCAGGTGGACCGTAATTGAGAGCGTTCGGAGCCTCTTCTGCCAGCATAACGGCACTTGCAGCAGCCAAGTCAGCGTGAGGAAAGAGAATTGGGTCAGCTAGACCGTAGGCAAAGCTGACAGTGACGATTTTGCTTAACTCTGTACCGTAAGTTGGTGGTGCGAGGTTTTTTGCTCGTTCGGCGAACAAATCAGTAATTTGGTAAGTAGGGGTGGTGGAAACCATAAGTAGTTCAAAAATTGAAGTCAGATTGACACTCTCAAGGCTGAAGCCACTGAGATTCTGCGGACAGAGCAGATTTAGGTAGTACCCAAAGTCTAACTCTCGCTACGGTCGTCAAGCACCGTCTACCCAGTAAGCCTAAGTCTATGCGAAGAAAAGCTGGCTAGTCGGATAGCATTGCTCCCTAAGAACCGGACTTGACTGTTACCAATCATCCGGCTCAGTGTAAAATAGAGCTAAGTTATTTTATACTTACCACCCTTAGAAGGATTCAGCCAATCACAAGCATAACCTTTGGTTTCGGCTAAAAATTGGTTCCAAGGTATCGGTTTGACGGCATCCTTGACTTCGTAGACGATTTTGAATAGACCATCGTCTCTGACTTCTCCAATCCGCACGAACTTAGATAGGTGGTGGTTGACGTTTATAGTAACTTTGCCTTCAGGTGCATCAAAACTTTGACCGTAAGCCGCAACTTTCACCTTTTCGAGATGATCAGCCGTTTTTGCTTTCTCAACCGCTTGCTTCCAGAGATATACCATAATGTAACCGGCTTCCATCGGGTCGTTCACAACGCGATCTGAACCATATTTCGCCTTGAACGCTTGCACAAACTTTTCGCTTGCAGGGGTTTTCACGGTTTGAAAATAATTCCAAGCTGCGTAGTGACCCAAAAGATAGTCAATTCCAATCGCTTTGACTTCCTCTTCCCCAATACTGACAGACATCGAAGGATATTTATCGGGATGTAAACCAGAGGCTTGTAATTCCCGGAAAAATGCAATGTTAGTATCTCCATTTAAGGTATTGTAGATAACACCTCCATTTGGTAAAGCTTGCTGAATTTTTGCGATCGCAGGCTGGACATCATTACTGCCCAGAGGAATGTAATCTTCGCCAACGCTTTTACCCTCATTAGCTTTCAGTTGCGCCTTAATGATACTATTGGCAGTACGTGGAAAAACGTAGTCAGAACCAATGAGAAAGAATTCTTTGCCTTTATGCTTGAGCAACCAATCAACCGAAGGTTCAATCTGCTGGTTAGGAGCGGCTCCCATGTAGAAGATGTTGCTAGAACACTCTTGCCCTTCATACTGCAATGGATACCATAGCAAGTGCTTGTTTGACTCAAATATCGGAAGTACAGCTTTGCGGCTTGCCGAAGTCCAGCAACCAAATACCGTCGCTACTTTGTCTTGTTCAATCAGCTTCTTCGCTTTCTTCGCAAAGGTAGCAGGGTCAGAGTTCCCGTCTTCTACAATTGCTTCGACTTGTTTACCTAGCACACCACCAGCTTGATTAATCTCTTCAATTGCTAATCGTT
>CAZZZY010000909.1:0-2829 GCA_964658545.1 uncultured Acetobacteraceae bacterium
TGACACTCCTACACCGATTGCAAGCAATACGGTGTAGGCTTCTAAGTCCTGTTAATCCTAAATCCCAAATCGCTATGACTCAAGAAGAAGCAAGATTAGCAGCAGACCGCGATCGCACAGCCTACTGGAAACGATGGGGTTCCTATCTGAGTGAACGGCAGTGGGGAACAGTGCGAGAAGACTATAGCCCTGATGGTAGCGCCTGGGAATTTTTTCCCCATGACCATGCTCGCTCCCGCGCCTATCGCTGGGGAGAAGATGGGATTGCGGGAATTTCCGATAATCATCAGCGACTATGTTTTGCGATCGCTCTCTGGAATGGTGAGGATGCTATTCTCAAAGAGAGGCTTTTCGGTCTCACAGGGAATCAGGGAAATCATGGGGAAGATGTTAAAGAATATTACTTCTACCTGGATAACACCCCGACTCACTCCTACATGAAATATCTTTATAAATATCCCCAAGCTGCTTTTCCATATAACCAACTGGTAGAAGAAAATCGACGCAGAGATCGTCAAAGTCCAGAATTTGAATTAATCAACACAGGTATATTTGACCAAGACCGCTATTTTGATGTATTTGTTGAGTACGCCAAAGCTTCACCCGATGACATATTGATTGAGATCAGTGTAATCAACCGAGGTCCAGAAGCAAAAACGCTGCATTTGCTACCAACACTGTGGTTTCGCAACACCTGGTCTTGGACTGATCGTCAAGAAGAAAAGCCGTGGCTGAAAATTAGTCAATCTAACTCTCAATTCAGCACCATCGAAGCTGATCACCCCTCCTTAGAAACTCGATGGCTGTACTGTAATGAAACACCAGAACTACTATTTACAGAAAATGAGACTAATAATCAAAGATTGTTTGGGGTTAGCAATGCTTCCGCATACGTTAAAGATGGAATTAACAATTATGTGGTGAATGGGCAAAAAACAGATGTCAATCCCAATCGCATTGGCACTAAGTTTGCAGCTCGTTATGAATTACACATTGGTGCAGGCGAAACCAAGACAGTGCGGTTGCGATTAAGTGACGGGCAAAATTTAATTGCACCATTCGGGACTGAATTTGATACAGTTTGCCAAGAGCGCCAGCGCGAGGCGGATGAATTTTATCAACGGATTTGTCCTTTACCGATGTTAGAGGATAGGCGAAATGTGCAGCGACAGGCATTTGCTGGGATGTTGTGGAGTAAACAATTTTACTATTATGTAATTGAAGAATGGCTCAAAGGTGATCCAGCAGGCCCAGTGCCACCAGCATCCCGACTTACGGGCAGAAACCATGAATGGTTTCATGTATTTAACGACGATGTCCTTTCCATGCCCGACAAATGGGAATATCCTTGGTTTGCGGCTTGGGATTTAGCTTTTCATGTAATTCCCCTCTCGATGATTGACCCCGACTTTGCCAAGCTGCAACTGACTCGCTTGACACGGGAGTGGTATATGCATCCTAACGGTCAGCTACCAGCTTATGAATGGGCTTTTGGTGATGTCAATCCGCCCGTACACGCTTGGGCTGCATGGCAAGTTTATCAGATTGAGCAAAAAATCTATGGTATAGCGGATAAAAAATTTCTGGAGAGGGTTTTTCAGAAATTATTGCTGAACTTTACTTGGTGGGTTAACCGGAAAGATTTAGAAGGCAGAAATATCTTTCAAGGTGGCTTTTTGGGCATGGATAATATTGGTGTCTTCGACCGTAGCGTTCAACTACCAACTGGTGGATATCTACAACAAGCAGATGGCACAAGTTGGATGGCGATGTATTGTCTGAATATGTTAACGATTGCCTTAGAGTTAGCAAAAGAAAATTCTAGCTACGAAGATATCGCCAGCAAGTTTTTCGAGCATTTCTTGTATATAGCTGATGCGATGAACGGCCTTGGTGATACCGAAATAGCATTATGGGATGAAAGTGATGGCTTTTACTACGATGCTCTACATTCACCAAATGGTCATCAATTCCCGATGAAAGTGCGATCGCTAGTGGGGCTAATCCCATTATGTGCCGTCAGCATTTTAGAACCAGAAATCTTGGAGCGACTCCCAGGCTTTAAGCAACGGACGCGATGGTTTCTGCAAAATCGCCCCGATTTGATCCAAAATATCGCTTGTATGGAGAAAGAAGGTGTCGGTGAGCGCCTACTGTTAGCGATCGCCTATCCAGATAAACTGCGTCGCATCCTAGAAAAGATGTTAGATGCAACAGAATTTTTTGGACCTTATGGCATTCGCTCAGTTTCTAAAGTTCATGCATCCCATCCTTACATCTTAACAGTGGATGGACAGCAGCATCAAGTCGATTACGAACCTGCTGAGTCTACCACAGGGATGTTTGGCGGTAATTCTAACTGGCGTGGGCCAATTTGGTTTCCCATTAATTATCTACTCCTAGAATCGCTGCAAAAATTCTATCGCTACTTCGGTGACGATTTCAAAGTTGAATGTCCTACCGGTTCGGGACAAATGATGACTCTCAAGGAAGTATCAATTGAATTAGCTCAAAGGCTAATTCAAATTTTTCTTACAGACGCTTCTGGTCGGCGACCTTTTTATGGTGGAATAGAAAAATTCCAAACAGATCCAAATTGGCGTAATCTGATTCTGTTCAATGAATACTTTCACGGAGATAATGGTGCTGGTATTGGTGCTAGTCATCAAACTGGATGGACAGGTTTAATTGCCAAATTAATCCAGCAATGTGCAGAACAGGCGTTGTCACAGGATATCTGAAAAGTTTTTCCTATACACCGGCTGCGAGAAAGCCTTTAGGCTTTAGTCAAAAACACTTTTTACTTTTTACTTTTGCCTTGTTCGGTCA
>CAZZZY010000910.1:0-2821 GCA_964658545.1 uncultured Acetobacteraceae bacterium
CAAGTTTGAGTAATCGGGTTGCACTTCAGATATTACAAGTATTTCCTCCGGGTTAACCCCCAACTGTTTTGCCACAGTTTGACGCTTTGCAGTGGCATCCATCAGGAAAACAAAGTCCAAAGCTTTAAGTACATCACTTTGACGTGTGGTATTAGTGCCAATGATCAGCTTTTTGCCTTTGACCCTTAATGCCCCTGTTTTCAAGTTGCCAATTACCTCTAGCAATGGAACTAACCACCTCACGGGTAAATTGTCAATATTTCTTTTTGTTTCACTCGTCGCTTGTTTATTCAGGTGGCCCCTGATAAATTTTAAGGTGTTTCGGTTTACGTTTTTACGATCGCCCTCCACCCCATCAAGATTTACACTATCAGGTTCTTGCACCAAATCTTCAATATTTGGGGCGATAGTTTCTAACTGGTTGATGATTTCGGGTAAATTATCGGGAATTTCCCCCAAATATTGCCTGACCATCTCATCAGAGTAGCCGTGGTAGGTTTCTTGAGTCAGACGAATTTCACCCGTTAACAGGGATCTGATAAGTATTATTAAGTTTTTGATTTGGTCGTAGATTTGGGGTAATTTGGCCTGTATTTCCATCATGGTGTAGTCAAAGTCACTTAGTGATACTTCAGTAAAATCAACGGGTTGTAATTGTCTGCTGACTTCATCAACGAATGCCCCTGATGAAGTGATATCATCGGGTTTGGGAAGTGAGTTAATATTTGCTCTAATGCGCGAGCTACTGAGTGCATCACGGCGATCTCTTCTGAATGTTGCGCCGGGTATTTTCTCCAGTGGCGAACCTGTGCTGTCATATCCGGCACAGTTAGCGCGATGTTTACAGGCGTTGCAGATGGGATTTAATGAAGCTTCGGCATTGGTTTCCGTTTGATAGCCTTTAGCTGCTAGGGCATGAAATAAAGGGGTGCGGTAACAAGTGCCTTCAATATTTGGTTCTTCTCCTGGTTGGGGCCAGTGAATGTGTGGATTGCCGAGTGGTGTCAGTTTAGTGCCCGAAGCTACTAATCCGTTGTGCCGCACTGGTAAGTCAGTCCATGCTTCTAGTGTGGCGACGGTTGGGTTACGGTGTTCGGCACTGATGTAAAATAGTTTTGCTACACCGAACTGGTTCGGTGTAAATGCCCCGGCGGTGTGGCTTTTGCCGCCGCCAGCGTGGGTTATGTCCAAAATGAATTTTTTACCCGATTTAGCAGCATCCAGGTAAGCTTGTGTGCGGTCTTCAGGATTAAACCAAACATCAACATCTAATTTTTTGGTTGGTGCGGGTGTGGTGGGTGTGGTTGGTGTGGGCTGGTAAATTACCTCGCCGATGAATTTATGCGCTTTGTTGGCAGTTTGAGTCAGAGATTTAATGAAATCTTCAACTTCTCTATTAATGCCGTGTGTCGCTTCCCATTGCTCACGGGTTATTGTGCGTAATTTCGGGCTAAATTCCTGGTGCTGCCGTTGCGGAAAGCGAAAGCCATACTGTTTAGCAATGTGAAACAGTGTTCCTAAAGTAATTCCCCCACGTCTAAAACTGCGAATCTTGGCGTGGATGTTCCAAGTATCGCCTTTGATGCTGGGCGACCACTGCTCGGCTATAATTTCCGCCTCAGATGCCCCATAATGGTTAACCAGTGCCATCAACACCTGACGGCATTCGTCATAGTTACCGCTTCCTGGGGTACGTGGTGGGATGAATGAAAGCGCGTTCTGGATTAGTTGGTCAATATTCCAGCCTTCAGTGAGGGAAATCTCACGCCACTCTTTACGCCGTGACTCAATTTCTTGGATTCTTAGCTGATACTCAATACGCTCAATTTGCGCGATCTTTAGAGCCTCACTTATCCATTCTGCTGGTAAAGTGGCTTCAGGGTTGACTAGCGGGAATTCGGCTTCTGTACTGCCGTAGAAAACACGACTTGCATCTTTACACGCTGGATCATGGGGCAACTGCTGCATGAGGAAGCGTGTACAAGCTTCTACAGTGTCAGCGCCTTGGACATATTCGGGGAGAAGGAAAACCAACCGGAATTTATGCCAGTCTTGTTTGTGACTGGCAGTGGTGTACATTAAGGCGCAGTGTTTTTTAATGAAGGGATGGGCTAGGGCTTCTTGAATGGTTAATTGGTGATCGTAAACTTTGATAGAATTTCCATTCTCGTCCTTAATTGGCTTGTCATAAGCATCACGGGCGACATCGGAATTATCAATATCGAGTAGTAGCCAGTGAGAACCGATGACATTGGCCTTACTGCGCCATTTCCCACCCAACAATCCGGCACAGATGGCGTGACCTGCTTTAATATGTTGCTGGACATCCTCTATTGTGCCTTCTACATCAATGAAGTTAGCGGCCAGCTTCTTAAAGTCCCACTCTTTGTTTGTGCCAGTGGTGTTGACAGCGAATTTAAACTGTGGTAAGTGAATTTTTTGCAGTTCGTCGTTGCTATTAATCACGGATTTTTCCCTCAAATACGTTGTTTTTAAGTATTTGGAGGGGGTTATCGCGCTGCCACACCTTATATCTACAGAAATCGCTGTATTGCTCGAATTTTGCCCAATTTTGGTTTTGAAAACAAAGATTTGATGACTTTTTTAGCCAAAATCTCCCAACAGAAGCACACCAAAGTTGCCACAGCTATCGATATAATAGTGTGAAGGCAGCACGGACTAAATCTCATATCAAATCAGTGGTTTCTAGTGCCAACTTTTCTGCCACTGCTTTGGTTTGTTTGAGATCCCCTCTCCGGCTCCAGTAAAAGGAATATGAGTCTAAATCTCGGATAAAGCGTCACTACTTATTAGTGGCGCT
>CAZZZY010000911.1:0-2814 GCA_964658545.1 uncultured Acetobacteraceae bacterium
AAGGAAGGCATTCAAGAGGGAGCTAGTAACCTTAAAGAAGGCATTAGTGAATCTAAAAATTCCACAGACAAAGATGATTCCAATTTTGGCTCTTAGATCAAAAATAACTTAGAAAATGAGGCTGAGTAAGGAATCTCACTTCTTTACTCAGCACTGGGAAGCATCGGAAAAAAGCAACTGGTTTGCCCAATGCCCATTTCAAAACAGCTTTACTGCTTGCTCAATGTTCAAACAAATCTTTAAATTGTAATAAATCTAAGGAAACTATTGTTGGTAGAAATTCAAAACATTCTTGAGCAATTTTCCAACGTTCTTCTCGTTTGAGCATTTCTGTTAGCTTTTGCTGCACACTAAGTAAGTAACGCACATCATTGGCAGCATAACTCAGTTGAGCTTCAGATAGGCTAGCGGCGTTACCCCAATCAGAACTTTGAGAGCTTTTATCCAGTTCCACTTTTTCTAACTCTTGCACCACATCTTTGAGTCCGTGGCGATTTGTGTAAGTACGGGCTAACTTACTGGCAATTTTGGTGCAAAAAACAGGATCAACCTGAATTCCCAGATTAGCTCGCAAAGTGGCAAGGTCAAAGCGAGCAAAGTGAAACACTTTTATAACATTCGCCGCTTCCAAGAGTTTTTTTAAATTTGGGGCGTGACCTTGTCCTTTGGCTATGCGGATTGCAGTGACTTTCCCTTCTAGGTTGCACAGCTGGACGAGACACAAGCGATCGCGCTGTGGCAATAATCCCATCGTTTCTGTATCAACAGCGATCGCAGCTGATTCTAAATACTCTCTAAGGGCTGCGTCACTGAGATCGCGATCGCTCACCTGAAAATCTTGTAATGTCATGAATTGTTCAAAAATAATTGCAGTGTCTAGCAGATAAAAGTCTTGTCAGACACTACATTATTATGCAAAAAAATCATAAATTAAATCTATCTAGTACAGCACGGCGGAAATAAGCTACCCATTTAAAATGTCTAAAACCCTTACGCAATGGTAATTACGAATTACGTTAGCGACGCGAAAAGCGAGTCTGCGTACTCCTACGGGGATCTTGCTACGCTTTTAGCGTTTTGTAGAGAGCGTCATTACGAATTACGAATTACGAAGTGCAACTTTCTTTAAAATCTAACCCCCAGCCCCTTCTCTAGCAAGGAAGGGGAGCAAAAATCAAAGCCTCTTGACCTTTCGGAGAGAGGAATGGAAGCGGGGTTCCAAGAACAAGTTGCATATCGCGTTACCTAGTGCGAAAAAAGATTTGTGTCAGGTAGACTTCGCCTTGATTATTAGTAGCAACGCCAATTCCAGTGAGGTTGTAATTTCCTTTCAGATTCTTTAGATGTCCCGGACTGTTGATCCAACCAGTAACAGCCTCCTCCACAGGGTTGCTATATCCCCGGTTGAAAGCAACATTTTCCGCCGCACTGTTGTAGCGAAGAGGGATAGCTTTGACTCGCTTTTCAAATCCCTGATGGCTAAAGGGGGTTTTACCCTTAGCCATATTTTGACTATGAATTCTTGCCTGTCGAGTAATATTTGCATTGAGGGTCAACTTTGGCAGTCCTTTAGAAGCCCGATATCGATTAATTTGTTCAAAAACTGATTTTTCTAACTCAGTAGTTTTAAAAGTAGGAGTCGATATTGCAACCTGACTGGAAAAAAGTGACAACAGCTTATTACGGGTGGATATATTCGTAGAAGGATGATTTGGTATCGGAACGGTCGTTAATCCACTAGCAAGGACAAGCGCACTTAAAGCGATGCCAAAAGCAGTTTGTCGGAACATGGAGAATTGCGTAATGTGTAGGGATATAAGACTTCTACTCTAACTTATTGTTCCGACGATATATCCCACGATACTATTAAGGATTGATGAACTTCGGCAATTTGGCTACATCCTTTACAGGCAGTACAAATAATTATTTCCAATTGTCAATATTTCAAGAGTTCAGCTTCATGAAATCAAGGTTATTTTTGTTGATAATTTCATAAGCTTTGTCAACAGACTGAAGTTTGGGGAATTTGAGAAAAAATCTAAATTTTGCTCAACCTCTCAGCGCAGAAAAATTTGTGTGAAGTAGATTCCGCCTGAACTGTTAGCAGCAACACCAATCCCCGTCTGATCATAATTGCCTTTGATATTGGCTAGATGCCCTGGACTTTTAAGCCAGCCTTGAACAGCTATCGTCGCCGGATCACTATATCCCTGGTTAGAAGCGACATTTTCACCAGCTGCTCTGTAGGAAATACCGATTGCTTGAACACGCTCTGAAAATCCCATATGTCCAAAGGGAACTTTCCCATTAGCCATATCTTGACTATGAATCCTGGCTTGATTATCAATGGTAGCATTCCGAGTCAGCGTTGGTAGTCCTTGGGAAGTTCTGTAGTTATTAATTTGGTTGAAAAGCGACTGTTCTAGAGCCGCAGTGTTAATAATAGATGCTGCCATCTTTAAAGTATCAGTTGATACGTTTTATGACACTGGTGTAAAAGTTGGATTTGTTATAGGAGTAGCGATCGCTCCACTACTGAGAACAATAGTACCTAAAACTGTCAAGAAATAATTGATGGGTAAGCAGATTTGTAGTAAGGACTTTAGTCCTTATATTCTAAGCACTTTAGTGCTTACTAAACCGCGTCCATCTTGAAAACTGTAGTTATTTGCGTATGAAAAGAAAAAACCCTCATCCCCCACCCCCTTCTCCCAAATTTGGGAGAAGGAGAGCCGGAAAGAAGTCCCTCTCCCAAGAGGGAGAGGGATTTAGGGTGAGGGCAAAAACTACGGTTCTCAACATAGATGAGGTTTA
>CAZZZY010000912.1:0-2810 GCA_964658545.1 uncultured Acetobacteraceae bacterium
TAGTGGTTGGCATCCTCCTGTTGATTAATTTCAATAGTTTTAACTTTCTGAGTTTGTTGAATCTTCTCCGGTGGCGTAGGATAGATGCTGTAAAAGTGCGCGATCGCAAATTTCCATAAGCATGGAATTTATGATCAAAAAATATAAGAAGCTGCCGAATAGCTAGTAATTGAAAATGAAGATAAGCTGTTGCGCACTTAATTTGTATATGGGACGCGGGCAAGATGCCCGCACTACAATAATTTTACGTTTTCGTCTTATACAATCTAGCTGCACATCAGCTTACAACTATTACTACCGCCAGAGAACTAATTAACCGTACAAAACAAGCGGTAAATTTGCAACTGCCACAAAAACAATTACTAGAATTAATAGAGACAATCCTAGTTTATAAATTGCCTAACATAAGTCGAGAGGAGATAGAGGCGATGTTTGGATTAAGTGAGTTGAAGCAAACACGGGTTTATCAGGAAGCTAAACAAGAAGGTCGTTTTGAGGCAAAGTTAGAAGCTGTACCTAAACTGCTAACACTAGGTTTAAGTGTGGAACAGATAGCACAGGCGTTAGATTTGGATATTGCACAAGTCCAGCAAGCAGTACAGCAAACGCCTCTAAATGAATAAGTTTAGACAAGCGATGTCTGGCGACCAGCCGCCTTGCATCTACGCATCTTAGATTCATCTAAATTAGAAATATTAGCTAAAAACCCCATACTTGGAGGTGTAGCAATGGTACAACAAGTCACACCAGAAACCACAATCGCAGTTATCTACCCAGAAAGCGACGGACAGCCAATGGCGGATAATACGGAGCAATTTGCATGGATTGTTAAAATTAAAGAAAATTTAGAAATCCTATTTGCATCGTCGGCTGATATATTTATCGCCGGAGATTTGTTTTGGTATCCAGTTAAAGGAAACTCTAATATTAAACAAGCGCCTGATACGCTGGTAGTCTTTGGCAGACCAAAAGGAAAACGGGGTTCTTATTTACAGTGGGATGAAGATAATATACCCCCACAGGTAGTATTTGAAATACTATCGCCAGGTAACACCCTCAAAGAAATGACCAAAAAATTGCAGTTTTACCAGCGTTACGGTGTGGAAGAATATTATATTTACGATCCTGATAAGAACGATTTAAATGGCTTGCTCCGTTCTGGTGATAGTTTTGAAGTTATCGAAGAGATGAATGGCTGGGTAAGTCCGCGTTTGGAAATCCGTTTTCAACTAACACCAGATACCCTGGAAATTTTTTCCCCTTCTGGACAAAAGTTTTTGAGCCCCTTAGAAATTGACCAGTTACGGGGACAAGAACGCCAACGTGCAGAACAGGAGCGTCAAGCAAAGGAAGCGGCTTTAGAAGAAAAAGAAGCAGCTTTACAAGAATTAGAAAAAGAGCGCGATCGCTATCAAGAATTGCTAGCTAAACTCAAAGAAAAAGGAATTGACACAGATAATTTGTAATTGCTGCTGTTGTATTTACAGAAGTAATCATAAGTTAGCCTCTTTTTATTTAATTTTACTTCTGTGATACTTATGATATAGGAACTAAAAATTTAACTATGGAACAACAACCGATACAAGTAATTGGAGGTGGACTAGCTGGAACTGAAGCAGCGTGGCAAATAGCCCAAGCTGGAGTACCGGTAATTCTCCATGAAATGCGGCCAAAACGTTTTAGCCCTGCTCATCATACAGAACATTTGGCAGAATTAGTGTGTAGTAATTCCTTTGGGGCAATGGCCAGCGATCGCGCAACGGGATTATTGCACGAAGAATTACGCCAATTTGGTTCTATCGTCATCTCGAAAGCTGATGAACACGCCGTACCTGCTGGTGGGGCGCTAGCGGTAGACAGGGGACAATTTGGCCAAGACTTGACTGAAACCTTAGCACATCATCCTTTAATTGAATTTCGTCGGGGTGAAGTATCTGCCATTCCCGAAGGAATTGTGGTTTTGGCAACTGGGCCTTTAACCAGTCCCGACTTAGCCCAAGATTTGCAGCGCTTTACGGGGATGGAATACCTGAGCTTTTTTGATGCCGCGAGTCCGATTATTGTGGGAGAATCGATTAACCGTGACATTGCTTTTATGGCATCACGTTATGACAAAGGTGAAGCCGCTTATCTCAACTGCCCAATGAATAAAGAGCAGTATTTGCACTTTCGGGAAGAACTATGTATTGCGGAACAAACAGAACTCAAAGGTTTTGAACGGGAAACGGCGAAATTTTTTGAAGCTTGTTTACCCATTGAAGAACTAGCACAGCGTGGCGAAGATACCATGCGTTACGGCCCCTTAAAACCAGTAGGATTGTCAGATACTCGCACCGGGGAACGTCCTTATGCGGTAGTGCAGTTGCGACAAGAAGACAAAGCCGGTCAACTGTGGAATATGGTAGGATTTCAAACTAATCTGCGTTGGGGTGAGCAAAAGCGCATATTTCAGCTAATTCCCAGTTTGGAAAAGGCGGAGTTTGTGCGGCTGGGAGTGATGCACCGCAACACTTTTATTAATGCTCCCCAGTTAATGCATCCAACTCTGCAATTTAAACAACGTTCAACTTTGTTAGCTGCGGGACAATTGATTGGTACTGAGGGCTACACGGCGGCGGCGGCGGGTGGCTGCTTGGCGGGAATTAATGCCGCGCGGCTAGCTTTGGGTAAAGAAGCTTTGGTTTTACCACCAACAACAATGATGGGTGCGTTATTGGAATTTATTAGTTCCGCTTCGCCGAAGCATTTCCAACCAATGCCCCCCAACTTTGGGATTTTTCCCGAATTGGGTGCGAAAATCAAAAGTAAAC
>CAZZZY010000913.1:0-2809 GCA_964658545.1 uncultured Acetobacteraceae bacterium
ATGGTTCAAAACGAGAAATAGAGGCTTTCATATTTTTCTTTTTTCGTATGAAACCCCCCTTCCCGCACTTCGTGCCGCTACGCTAACGTAGGGAAGGGGGGCAAGGGGGGTTAGATTCCTGATGTTTTGATGTTACCAAAAATACTTTTCAAACATCCTCTTAGGTGATCGGGTCAATTTGAGCGTGAGGGATTTACACAATGGTTGAAAAATCATGTCAAAGTTATCTAAGGAACTAGAGGGGATGAAGGCAATGATTAAAGCGATTGATTGTTTTGCAAGAAGCTAAGATTAATCAATCCTAAGATATGGGAGGAAAGGTAATGACTACAGCGATATTGACTGCTGCTAAAGTTTTGCAAAACAAAGAAGCGAGCTACGCTTTTAGCATCTCGTAGAGAGCGTCATTTTGAATTTTGAATTGTTAATGATTTTTTGAAATTTACCCAAGCAAAAATATGCCAGTTAATTTAATAATTTTAGTTGCGGCAGTGATTGTTGCTTTGATAATTTTCAGGGCATTACTGGATTTATTGAAGACATTCCTCAGTACAGCGATCGCAATTGTTGTCATCGTGATTATCTTGAAGGTTTTGGGATTTAGTCCACAAGATTTGATGCACGAAATTGTTAACTTACCTCAAATTATCAACCATTTGCTCGGTGGGAAGAAATGAAGTGCTGGGGTTTGGGGAAAAGGGGAAAGAAAAAATCAACCAAGTTAAAAAGTTCAGTCTTCATCCTCGTCCTCTTCATCCTCCTCGTTTTCATCATAGGTGTGAGTGAGGGAATAGGGGAAAAAAGGCGATCTAAAATTCTGTCACAATATCCTCACACCTTTAGATTTGCACTTTTCTGCATAGCTTGAAAATTCATCTCCAATTAAGATAGGCGTATACTTTAAGGAGTAGAGTTAGAAGATGTTTGGAAAGTATTATTATTAACAATGCGGGTTAATTTAGTACTTAATGGTGCAACTCACACCAAAGACATCAAAACTGCCATCGAACTCAAACCAGAATGGTTGGATGTGTTGCGATTGGCTTTTGAAGAGAGTTTGACAGATAGGGCGATCGCAGAGCAAATGTATAAATCAGAACGAGCGGTACGTACTTACTGGACGAAGATTCAGGATGTTTTAGGCGTGTATCCTGAAGACTGCAAGCAAAGTGGTAAGAATATGCGAATCCTCACCGAAATTCGTTCCCGCGAAGAAGGCTTAATTGATTAATCCACCCAAAATTAATGCAGAAGCTAGATGAAAAGGAGAATCTGGAATCGTATTTGTAAAGAATTCGGGTTGTGGTCGCTGGCTGCACCTCCTGGCATAATAGTGCTGGTTGTGGTGATTTTGATCCGCATAAGTGGAGGAATGCAATCTTGGGAATGGATGCTTCTTGATACGATGTTACGTCTCCGTCCGTTAGAAAAACGTGATGAACGTGTAGTAATTGTGGGGATCGATGAAAAGGATATTGAATGGGTTAAAAAATATCCAATTCCAGATGAGAAGATTGCAGAGTTACTCACCAAGCTGGAAACTTATAAACCGCGAGCTATCGGGCTAGATATTTTCAAAAATGTTCCTGTAGAACCTGGTGGCAAACAACTCGCGCAGGTATTGCGGTCAAATTCTAATATTATTGGGATTGAAAAAATTTTACCACCTGGAGAAATTTCACCACCGCAAAGTTTGCCCCCAGAACGAGTTGGATTTGTCGATTTACCTAATGATGATGATAGCAAAAATCGGCGCTATTTATTGTATACCACAGCAAATCCTCCGAATTTCAATCAAGATAAATATTCTTTAGGGTTGCGATTAGTTACTAAATATTTAAAGGCGGAAGGAATTGAGCTAGAAAGGGGAAAAAATGATCCTTATACAATAATGATTCGTGGGATTGAATTACCCCGAATCACCGATAATTTTGGTGGATACGTTAAAGTTGACGATGGGGGATTGTCAATTTTAATGAACTTTCGCAACAACGAGCAACCTTTTAATGTTGTGTCGCTGCGCGATGTTCTCAATCATAAAGTTGATGCAAATTTGTTGCGCGATCGCATTGTCTTAGTTGGCAACCGCAGTCTGAGTACAGGCGACACTATTTATACGTCTGCTTTGCCTAAGTTAAAATTAAGCGGTCAAATTTATGGCATAGACTATCACGCTCATGTCATTAGTCAAATCCTTAGTACTGTAATAGATGGTCGCCCAATGTTGCACAGTTGGGGAGATATTGGAGAATACACATGGATATTAGTTTGGGGTTTTTTGCCGATTATTATTGGACGGCTTACCCAATCTGTTTGGGGAAATTTACTTAGTGTTGGTGTAGCGGGATTTTGTCTATTTAGCTGCGGGTATATGATGCTGTGGGTGTGGGGTGTATGGATTCCTATAGCACCGAGTTTACTTATATTAGCATTGAATGGCTTAGGCTTGAGTGCTTTTGGATTTTACCAGCATGATAAATTTTTGCGATCGCAAATCAACGAACGTCAAAGCACCATTGACTATACCTTTAGTATAATTCATAACGGCCCTTTGCAAACCCTAGCTTATGGATTAAAGCATATCCGTGCTAAAGATATCCCTTACGAGCAATTGCTAAAGCAATTTGAAAAACTCGATTGGGAAATTCGACAAATTGGCGAATTTCTTAAACGCGAAGCATTAACCACAGAAGAGAGTTTGCGTTTAGGTAGCGGATTAATACTGGAATTGAACCGACCGCTTCACGATTTATTATATGAGGTTTATTCCAGTACTTTAGAACGGAAAGATTTTGAAAACTTTAAAGCA
>CAZZZY010000914.1:0-2807 GCA_964658545.1 uncultured Acetobacteraceae bacterium
TAACTCCCAGTGTTCAAGTATCATTTGTTCGGTAATTTCTTCTTCAGCAGGGATGCTGTAGTTGCGTTTATAGCGAGTTACTAACTCAATTCCTCTGGGTTCCATAACTAACCTCTTCTAGTTTGACGGTTTAGCCAAATAAAGTAAGACTCTATATCTCACTTTATGCTTTTTAATAGTAGCTTTGATAAATAAATCGGTTTATTGGCTAATTTCCTAGCTTACCCATACTAACCTTAGTATGCGCCTTCTTTTTTCAAAACCACCATAACTGTTTTTAGCAGAATTTCAAAGTCTAACCCAAGCGACCAATTTTCAATGTAGTTAAGATCAAGATTTATTACCTGTTCAAAATCTACAATATCCGAGCGACCTGAAACTTGCCAAAGACCTGTAATACCAGGTAAAACTTCATGTCTAATAAAGTGATGTTCAGAAAACTTATCTACATCTCTAGTAGGTAAAGGACGAGGTCCTACTATACTCATCTCTCCAAGGACAACATTAAAAAGTTGAGGCAATTCATCTAAACTGTAACGGCGAAGAAACTTTCCAATACGGGTAATTCGAGGATCATCTTTAATTTTAAAGATAATCCCATCTTTAGTTTCATTTAAAGCCTCCAATTCTTTCTGCAATTTTTCAGCATCAGACCTCATAGTTCTGAATTTCCATACTTTAAACTGCTGTCCATGTAAACCTATACGGGTTTGTCTGTAAAATACTGTACCCGGAGAATCAAGTTTTATGGCTATAGCTATAGCCATATAAATGGGGAATGATAACATTACAAATAAAGTAGCGAAACAAAAATCACAACTACGCTTTATCCAAAAATCTTTACCTGTAATTATCGGACAATCTAAACTCAGACAAGGCATTCCACCTATTTTATTAAATTCTACATTTCTATAAATTGGTTTTAATTCCATCGGCAAAATATGTACTTGAATGCCAGACGCTTGAAATAACCAGCATAAAAACATTCTATTTTTTAGAGCATCCCAAGATATAAAAACCTCAGTTACACCTAATTCATTAAGTTGACTCAATGTTTTTTGACGTTGATATCTGTCTAATGAACTAGCATGAGCCGTTCCAGATATAATATAATGTTTTTCCTTTTTGATAAAATTAGAAATTTGCTCATGCTCTTGAGGATCGCAAATAATAAATACAGAAGAGCGAACTATTTTTTTCTGCTTCCGCAGATATTCAAGAGTAATATTTACAAAATATCTACCTGTACAAATAAATAATATACTAAGCAACCAAGATAACAATATTAATCTTGGGTGGGTAATATCGACAACTGGTTTATACAAAGAACAAACAAGGAGTATCAATCCATGAGCAAATGTGAGCGATTTGATAATATTCAAATAGTCATAACGGTTTTGACCTTCTCGATAAATACCTTGGATAGCTAGTGATCCTATTTGAATACCAATAGTTATCAATATCGGTAAATAATAACTCGGCATATACCAAGTAAAATTCCCATAACCATAAGAAAATTGATATCCAGCTAAAAACCAAGCTAGGGATAAAAGAGTATAGTCTACTAAAAACAATGTTGTTAATCTCAACCACCACGAGCCCTTGCGTACACTGACAAACGAAGATGCACGTAAGTCCAAAGGTAATTCAGTGAATTTATTTGTTGTAATGCTTTGATTACTCATAGTTAGTAACAGTTGATTTACTTAAAATCTGCTAGAAACTTGATGGAAACTTAAATATAATAAAATAAGCGGGTTGTCTCACACTTCTCAAAATAAACCTGGACTTTTAAGTCTAGTATTAAAGCATTTTATTCGGAGGAACTTTAAGTTCTTGCTTATAAACTTTTAGTGTCGGTTTGAGTCCGTTTGCTACCAGGACACCTAGTTTCTGTTGCATATCATTTAGAATCTGGTTTAGTCTGGAAATTTTGAGCTTTGATGCCAAAAAAATTGGTGAATTAAGTTTTGTTTGAACAAAATTAGTGACGTTAATAATTAAGTAGACGAGGTGAAAATATTAGGAATCTTTTAAGGCTCGTAATAGTTGAACTGAGATTACTACAGTGTGATCGCAAAGAGTTATACTTCTTTGGTACTGATTATATTCCTTCGAAAATTACTGTAGTATATGTTAGCTAGAGTAATTTAGCCGTGCTGATGAGGTCATCTATTTTTTACGCATAATTACTGATTAACAAAACTTACCTACATAATGTATAACAAAATGCATTAAAAGTTTGATTTTTGTTACAAAACTTTACAAAATATTGAATGTCGTAGTTAAACTTGGGTCACAATCACCAGTATTTAGACGTAAGTGTCCAAGCATCTACGGAGCTTGTGGCTTCCATAAAACGGCTACACGCCCGATGTCCTTAATTCAGAGTTGCATGAGACTGTACTGCTAACTCGAAGGCTGGAGTTAGACAAACGAACCCATGCAGTTGGGTTGCATATTTATTCAAGAATAAAATAATAATATTAGGACTTTACAAAATTTTTATATATGAGGAAATAAAATGAAGATTTGGTAATAACTATTTTTTCGTTTTGGTGATATTTTACAGATAGAATAAAGTTTAAAAATGCCTAGCCAGCAGTGAATTTGGCAAAAGCACAACTGAAAACACAGACTTTATTGAATTTTTATATAAAAAAAATGCAGATAGATAACCAAACTTCAAAGCAGAAGCAAAATATTTCGTTAAACACCTTAACTCACATCATCGACACTCAAGTTGTACAGGTATTGAATGATGCCCTATTAGTTCATCGTCCGGAACTGTGCATCCATCAACTGTG
>CAZZZY010000915.1:0-593 GCA_964658545.1 uncultured Acetobacteraceae bacterium
TAATGACTAAATAAAGGGGTTGACAATTAGGGATAAATCTGAGATATTGATATATGGCAATTGATTGCGGGTATAGCTCAGTGGTAGAGCGTCACCTTGCCAAGGTGAATGTCGCGCGTTCGAATCGCGTTACCCGCTTCCAGCTAAAACCTCTTGGAGTTAAAAAATTTCAAGGGGTTTAGTATTTTTAGGGTGCTTTGAAGTCTTTGGCGATTCGCGTTATGCTCCTGTGAATCGTTCGCAATTTTTGTGAATTTCGTAGACAGGTAGAATATAAAGTAATTTAGATATGGTGGGTAGATTTTACCATCTAGTAAAACTTGTTCCAAGTATGGGGGAATTCAAGCGTCTTAGTCTCTTAAAGTGAGTTTATGTTTATCATAAATCTCATCACACTGCTGACCGAGATTTAACACTAAGCGTAGTCGAAGTGTTAACTGCATCTCAAAATCTCGAAACTTATGCACGGATAGCTAAAGCGTGTTTGGACGTTAAGGGATAACCGCTCCCATGCTCCCATTCAAACGTCGAGTAATATCTAGCTTTGTCTAGATTTTATTTATATATAGCAGTTTGCAGTTGAGTCCATTATA
>CAZZZY010000915.1:603-2796 GCA_964658545.1 uncultured Acetobacteraceae bacterium
CCAACCCTTCCCTACAAGGTAAGGGGAGTAAGACTTAAAGCCTCTCTCCTAAAAGGAGAGAGGAATGGAAGTGAGGTCAAAACTGTACAGCACCCAAGCGATAAGCGCTATAGTAGAAGGAAATTTTTAAATAAGATTGTCAGCTTCGAGGAAAGACTACAAATAGAAAACCCCGTACTGATATGACAATTAGGATACTTAGAGTCGGCTGCATCTACTGTTTGCAATCATGGCGATATTTGCATTGTCAATGCATCTATATAAAGAGAGCAATCTTTTAGTAGCAGAAGACTCTAAGGCATTTACCAAAGGATTATATTGTCGTAGTTCGTGTAAAACACGCTCAAGTTATTAGAACGCTTGTGCCATCTCAAAAACCTGAAAAAATAGATTTCAATGCTGAATACCCCTGTCCCTGTCGTCGCCGGGGTCAGTTAGTTCCGATTACGCTAACAGAAGCATTTGGTTGCGATCGCTGTCAGCAAATCTTTGTCGTAGAAGATAATGGTCATGTCCTAGAACAGCTTTCTAGCACCTATCCCTACAAGCGGGCTTGGCGTTGGATGGGAAATAATTGGCATATTGTCCATCCCCGCTTGGGAGAAAGCTATCTGCCCATAGGACTTGGCACTATTTTCGTGCTAGTGATTATATGGCTGCCATTAGCACTGCGGTTAGCAAATGGTTCCAGCATTATTGCTTGGGCAATGGTGGCGTTGCTATTGGCTATTCTGCCAGCACTAATGGTGTGGCTTACCTACAGACGTTAACTCAATGACTGTTGAAGTTTTGGATGACCACCCCGAACCGATTACTAGTGCCCAACGAGCCTATCAAGCTTCCCTAAAGTTGGGGATCACAAAGGGAGCAGACCGGAGTCGTGCAGTATTGGCGATGGCACAAGCCCTTGAGCGCTCATTTGACGACATTCTAGAAGCCAATACCTTGGATTTAGAAGCCAGTCGGGAAATGGCCGTGCCAGAGTTGATCCTAGACTGGCTGAAGCTGACTCCCACAAGGCTAGAGATGACAGTAGACATTTTACAACGGTTGGGGGAATTATCAGATCCGTTGCGGCGCGTCAGAACTGCTGATTATCAATTGGGAGATTCCCAGAGTTACACCCAGTTAATGCCTTTGGGAGTAATTGGATTTATTTATGAGGCGTTCCCAGATTTAGGGGCGATCGCAGCGGGTTTTTGTATTAAAACTGGCAATAGTATAATTCTCAAAGGTAGTACTGAAGCCAGCCATTCCAACAGCGCCATCGCTGAGGCACTGCAAAATGCGATCGCAGAAGTTGGTCTACCTCCGGGTTGTGTAGAACTGATCACAGCCGAACATGGTGCTTCAATTCGGGATTTAGTCACTCAAGACCAGTACGTGAATTTAGTGATTCCCTACGGACGTTCTAGCTTGGTACAGCAGGTAGTACGACAATCAACTTGCCCAGTTTTAAAGTCAGCGATGGGTAACTGTTACCTCTACTGGTCACTAAATTCCAGCTTAGAAATGGTGCGGTGGATGATTCTTGATAGCCATCAAAGTGAACCCGATCAAGTTAATGCCATTGAAAAGGTACTCATTCATCGCCAAGCCTTGCCATCATCCTTAGCAGTTCTCTGGAACAGCTTGATGGAAAAAGGCTTTGAAATTAAAGGGGATGCAGAACTAGTACAAGCCTTTCCCCAATTGCACCTAGTCAAGGAAGGGGAATGGGGAAACCCCTATTTAACTAGGACAGTAGCTTTTAAACTGGTGGATAGCTTAGAGGTTGCGATCGCCTGGATTAATGAACACAGCAGTGGTCATGCCGACTCCATCGTTACTGAATCTTATCAGGAAAGCCGGCAGTTTGCTTTAGGAGTTAACAGCGCTTCTACCTACATCAACACTTCCCCGCGTTTTTCCCGCAACCCTTCGCGGGGAGATTCAGTGTTTCTTGGTATGTCTAACCAAAAAGGGCATCGGCGGGGATTTATCAGCCTAGAAACTTTGACCACCGTCAAGCACATTGTTCAGGGAAATGGCAGGTTTTAAATAATTCGTAATTTATCCAGCACAGCTAAAAAGAAAATCTCTCCGGTTGAGATGTCGATATTGAATGAACATCAAATTTTGTATGGGTGTGTACTGTAAGTAGGTGGGTGGAAAAATTTACAACTATGTCATTGCGAGTAAAACTGAGTCAAA
>CAZZZY010000916.1:0-2794 GCA_964658545.1 uncultured Acetobacteraceae bacterium
AAAAATTGACTTTGGTAACAGAGTTTTAGCCTTAACCCAAGCGTATTGTATTATAACGAATCAGTGAATCAGTCTCAAAATCAATTACACAGGTTTAGCGATCGCTAAATCAAAAAATATCCTCATAGATATCTGTCATCGTTAGCGATAAATTAACCGAATTTAAAACAAACTTATCCTCACTTCCCAAAATCTCCTTTGTCCAATTCTGTTGCAAATATTACCGATAAACTTCCACTTTCATCTCATCTTGCAAAACTAAAACATACTCCTGTAAACTACCAATAGTCTGATAATTAACCAACTTTTCGCGGCGATCGTTTACCTCAGTACATTCAATTATTACCCACTTATACAGAATTCTGGAGTTAATTCTGACTGCTGAATTTTGAGTTATTCTATATATTTATATAAGTTAATGGATATTTATAAATTTGCAATTAGTCCGCTTTTGTTCAATGTGGTAAAAACAGACCCGGAGTGGTTACACCAGCAGACGATTCGCAGTTTTAATTGGCTATCGCAAACCCCTGCGAGTTGGGCAAACCAACGCTTAAAAAAATCCCTCTGTCTGTACGATTCCCGCCTAGAACAAAATTTGTTTGGGCTAAACTTCCCAAATCCCATAGGGTTAGCAGCTGGCTTCGATAAAGATGGAGTCGCTGCTGGCATTTGGTCTAACCTGGGTTTTGGCTTTGCAGAACTAGGAACTGTAACTTTTCATGCACAGCCAGGAAATCCGCGTCCCCGTTTGTTTCGCTTACCGTTGGATAAAGCTGCTCTCAATCGCATGGGCTTTAATAATCTCGGTGCAGCAACAATGGCGACCCGTTTGACACAAAAAAAACAGGAGTTAACCCAATCAATACCCATAGGGATAAATTTGGGTAAATCTAAGGTAACTCCCCTAGAAGCAGCTGCACAAGATTATCTTGAGAGCTTTCGCTTACTCAAGGATTTGGGAGATTATTTTGTTGTTAATGTCTCTTCCCCTAATACACCGGGGTTGCGATCGCTCCAAGATGCTTCTATGCTCAGTGCCATCTTGAATTTATTACAACAAGATAATACTGCACATAAACCCATTTTTGTCAAGATAGCGCCAGATTTAGAATGGGTTGCGATCGCTGACATCATAACTCTTGCTAAAACCTACCAACTGGCGGGAATTATCGCCACCAATACCACCATTCGCCGTGATGGACTCAAAACTCAGGTGATTAACCAAACTGGCAAATCACCCCAGGATGAAGCTGGCGGAATTAGCGGTGAACCATTGCGCGATCGCTCCACTGAGGTAATTCGTTTTATTTGGCAGCAAACCCAAGGAAAAATTCCGATCATTGGCGTTGGTGGCATTTTTTCCCCAGAGGATGCTTGGGAAAAAATTACTGCTGGTGCGAGTTTGATCCAGGTTTATACAGGCTGGATTTATGAAGGGCCACTGATGGTACGCCGGATTCTAGAAGGTTTACTTTCCAAGCTAGAAGAAAACGGATTAAATTCCATCAACGAAGCTGTGGGTTTAGAAGTGAAAAGTAAAAAGTAAAGTTCTTTCTTTTGCCTTTTCACTTTTGCCTTATTATTCTCCCTCCAGTGGGAAAAACTCCTTAGTTTTTTCTGAGTATGACCAGGCAATACCATCAGGGTCTTTACTGCGACTCCATTCAGCAAACTCTGGATCATTTCGGCGTTTATAAACTGTACTGGAATAGACATTTAGCCGTTTGGCAAGTTCCGATTGAATGAGAGAGCCAAAAATTAACTGTTTTTCCAGCGATCGTTTAGCTTCCTCATTAGTTAGCTGTGGTAGTGATTCGGTTTCTGGTTCTTCCTCCTGTGGGGTGGGTGGTGGTGCTAGGAGCGATCGCGCAGTTTTAGTAACTGCTTGAGCCGGAAGCTCTTTGACAGGCTCACTACTATCAAGAATATTGCCGAGAATGCTGGCAGTTATAAAGTAATAAGACTGCCCTGCATCTTCGGAGTTGACTATACTCGCACCAAATTCTGAGGCTTTACCATCCAAGTAGCGTTTTGCCGTTGCTCCGGGAAAATTGCCCTTGATTGCCAAGTCCATTGGCGTAAGTCTGCCTTGATTTTCTCGAACCAATTGATGAAAAATTGGGTTAACTCGTACAGTCCACTGTTGCCATTGATATTCCTGCCAAATCTTGAAGCCAATTACCAGCACAATTAGCGCTAGTAAAATTCTCCAGGTAGCAACCAGGAAAATAATCAAAAACGAGATGGGCAAAAGTAGAACGAGAAAAGCCTTGCCGTTGTCTTCTATGGGTTTTTCACTCATGCCGATTTTTGCCAAGTGAATTTTGGGAAATAATATTATATATCTTGGCAAAAATTGTGACACTTTTTTGTATCTTTTGGCAAATTTGCCGGCAAAATCTTTCCTGGGTAGGTGTTATAGCCTATTGAAACTGGAACTTCTCTAATATTGGTCTGCGATCGCACAAAAGTTTTTACCAGAGAAAATAAGAGAGTTTTTAACTCAACCAAAAATTCTATAAATTAGTTTGCCAGCCCCTTGACACCAAGTACTACATAAACTACATCAGCACATTGACCGGAGGCGGAGCGTCTCCGGCTCCGCGATAAACTGGTGGTAGAGAATTCCATAATCCCCTAGCGCCATCTTCACTGCGATTTCCTATGTAAACTCCAACTATTTCTCTGGTCTTTTTATCCAAAGCTAACCAAATCCATTGCTGATTATTTTTAATAATAGGACTCATATTTTATTTGTGAAAATATACGTAGGGTGTGTTAGCGACAGCGT
>CAZZZY010000917.1:0-2794 GCA_964658545.1 uncultured Acetobacteraceae bacterium
AAGAGGCGTTCGTGGGCGACGAACTGGTAGCCAGCATTAGCTACGACCACGGCAACTACCAGAACCTGTACTGGCGAGTACTGGTAAACAACGTTGAGATTTTCCGCGATCTCTCAGCCGCCAGATGCCACAGCTATGTCAAGCAACAGTACCAGCAAGGTACGCTACCAGTACAAGAGCAATTACCAGAAGAAGTTTGCACCACTGGTAACGAAGTCATGGCGCAAATTTTCAACGAATGCGAGAAATACGGCTTTGAAATCCTCGACGATGGGATTTACCACAACGACGTGAAACTGGGCGAGACTGGTTGCACTGACGGCGGGTGGTGGGTAATGCGTAGTGGAGAATATCAGCAAATGCCGTGTGACTCGGCAATGGATGCAGTTTGGTGGTTGTCGATGGTGGACGTGCTACCCGATGCAGAAGCGGTTGACTGCGAAGAACTGCTAGACCGACCCTTTGAGATGCTGACATCCCAAGACTGGGAACTGCTACGGGAGTATGAGCCAGTTGCAGAAAGCCGGGAGTTAGTCACAGGATAATTCTCACACATACGACGGCGATCGCTGAAGTTGTAACAGTCAAGCGATCGCTCATCAACTACTCGCTTATTCACCAATCCCCAATTCAACTATGCAACCCACAATATCGATACCTAGGGGAAACGCATCTTATTTCCTAATAAAAACTGAGAGAGATTTCAAAATGACATAGATAATTGGTAAGCGTTCAGGGAATGATAAATAAAATAAATGAAGTATTTCTAAAAAATATGAGTTACCTTATCTGAGGTTGAATGATTATTTATTGATACTAAAATAACTCAAGATTCGAGTTTATAAAAGTATGTTTATCTAGAGAAAAAGTGAGATTTTTCCTAAATTAAATATTTAAATTCAATTTCTGATATATTAGTTTATGCTAACTCTAAAACTCTTGCTAAATAATTGTTATCCAAGCCAGCGAGAAACTGTTTATTTTTTATTCCACGTTTGACACGCTTCTCTTGACCTAAAAGATTGACCGCAATATGTCTGAGAATTGCAAAATTCTGTGGAGCATTATCTTTTCTAATTCGACAGTCATCTTCCCTCAAGGCGACATCCAATATCCAATGTAATGAATTTTCAATTCCCCAATGACTGCGAATCGAATTACCAAACTGTTTAGCATTTGACTCAAGGCTACTGATAAAATAATGGGTTTCAACCGTTGTTTCACCATTTAATGAACGGACAGATTCTACCATTCCAACACTATTGAAGTTTGACCAAACTGAATCTGGGTTAAGCCGAGACTGAATTTGAGATAACATCACATAGTGGCGTATTTCATGACGACCATGCCCTCTTTCTTCTGTTTTATATGTGCTATGTTCAATTCCCTCAAAACCTGTGCTTATACCTGCCTGGAATAATTTTTCAACTTCATTATAAAGATTTCCTTGATTCTTTTTCAACGTAATTACATAATCTGCATCTTGCTGTGTGATTAACCTAACAATTTCTTTCTGACAACCAATTGCATCGATTGTCACAATACATCCAGATATATCTAATACCTTTAATAATTCTGGAATTGCTGTAATCTCATTTGATTTTTCATCTACCTTCACTTGTCCCAAAACTAATTTATTCGTAGTTGCCCAGGCGCTTACCATTACAATTGCGCTTTGGTCACTACTACTATCATAAGAACTACGTAAGGTTTTACCATCAATTGCAACTACTTCACCTTCAGTTATTTTCTGTATTGATTTCATCCAGTTTAGAAAACATGACTGAAATTGTTGAGGATTCAACTGTGCAAACACTCTTGCAAACGTGTCGTGGGATGGTATCCCATTTGGTAGCTCTAAAAACGTTTTTAACCACTCAGACTTTGCACATCCGTATGTTTCAATTGCCACCCAACTATCTGCCCCACATATCACTGCACAAATAGCAATAGTCAAAATATCGATTAGCTTATGACGTAGGGCAAACGCATCTAAAGTATAAGAATCCTTTAATAGCAAGGGTTTCGGCGTTTTTTAATGTAGCCTATTTTTTCATCAAGATCCATGCCCAGCAAGGGTTTCAGAAATCCCGTGCGTTCGCCCTGCGGAGCAGTGTAAATAACCATACAGGATTCAGAAGAAGTTTTATTTCTGAATCCTCAATTAATCAAATAGGAATTACCCATGAGAATCATCGTTACAGTTGTTGAAAAAATCATCAGTGAAGCACACATCGATATCCCTGATGGGCTGAATAAATCCGCAATCAAACAGCACATAGTAGACCGCTACAACACTGGGGAAATGTCCACAGATATGAACATCTTTCAAGTGGAATTTGAATCTATCAACGCTCAGATTGTTCAAGAAAATTTTTCTCCTAAGTCTGTATAAACATTGGAGGTAATAAATGAATCCCAAATGGACTGATGAAGAACTCGGAATCATTGAAGCTAAGGCTGAACTTTATACCCCTAAGCAAATAGCTTCAATCTTAAAAAGACATGGGTATTTTCGTACTCCAATTGCTATCGCTACTAAGCTTTGGGCTTTAGGTTATTCTACAAGCCCCTTCCTAGATAACTATAGTAGTGCTGAAATCGCCCGTGTTCTGTGTGTGCATTCCACCACCGTTTCTGGTTGGGTACGTCGTGGTTGGTTGAAAACTAGCCGCCGTTCTTCTAAGCGTTATCAAGTTCGTCGATGGCATTTAAAACAGTTTTTTGACAATCCTCCACAACATCTAAAAAAGCGTATTGCCTCTATTGACTCCGAAGCCATTAATTACTTATT
>CAZZZY010000918.1:0-2787 GCA_964658545.1 uncultured Acetobacteraceae bacterium
AAAAGTAAAAAGAAAGAACGCTGATTTTGTAGGATGTCTAGCGATTTTAAATGGGCGGCTTATTTCCGCCGTGACGTACTAGTTTGTGGAAGCGAATAGTGTCTTCCAACATAGATTCAAATTTAAGTACTATTAAATCAACGCCAACAGCTTCGTATGCTTTCAGCCGGTTAATAACAGTATAGCGATCGCCAACGAGTTGAGCAGATAAACCGAGATTGGCTTCAATGGTTTGACTAATATCTAGTTTGTTGTGGGCAACGACGTTAGGATCGATTTGCTCTTGAAAGTACTTAATTTGCTGCTCATCGGCAGAACGATAAATCGCTTCTAATCTGGCCTCGGCTTGAGCGGTATGTTCACAAACGATCGCAAAGGCACTCATAGCTACTTTAATCTGACGCTGGTAGCGATCGCTAGCCAATCTTTTCACTTTTTGCACCAATGCTGCCGTTTTTTCAGGCTCATCAGCATTGATAAATAGATAATCTCCCTGACGAGCCGCTAGGTCAATCGCCCGGTCTGATTCGCCAGCAATGAAAATAGGTGGTGTTGGTGTAGGCTTATCTGCGAGAATACCACCTGCGATCGTGTAATATTTGCCGACGTAATTAAAGTTTTCAACTGTCCACAGCCCCTTGATTACATCAATGTACTCTTCTAATCGTGCGTAGCGATCGCTGTGGGGTAGCCAGATATCTCCATAGCTTTCTACTTCTAATTTCCACCAACCTGCGATACCACTCAGAGCAAATCTGCCGTTACTAAGTTGATTTTGGATGTTTGCACTCAGCTTGGCAATGACTGCTGGCAATTTAAAACCAGGTTGTACGGCTGCAACAATCTTGATATTTTTGGTGTTCAAACTTGCTAAAGCTGCTGTAATCCAAGCATCAGCGACATTATAGTTAGGCCCATGAACTGCATTCAAGTAATGTTCAGGAATGTAATAGAAGTCATAACCTAACTCGTCTGCTTGAACTGCCAGTTTTACCAAATCTTGAGTAGATAAATTAGCCTCATGGTTGACAACCCGCAACCATCCACCACAGACCGGCGACCAAATTCCAAACTGAAGTGGCATAAATGTTTTTCCTGTACTTTTTTACGAGCGATCAAGTAAATTACTGTACCTGTATCTCTTTACCGTAGTTTAGTAGTCTACACTACCATATTTATTTCTGCTGTGTATAGTTGCAGATGACACATGAAGTCAGTTGCTTATCACGATATGGAATAGTATCAATCCTTTGTTGAGTCTTGATTCCTGGTTGCTTTGACTGAATCAGGATAATCGATAGCAAATATAAAATAATAATTAAATACTCAGCCAAGTTGGGCAGTATTCCATTTTGGAATATGGAAATGGAATTTAAGTATATTGAGTCACGACATCGGAAAAATTGTTGTGATAAAGTCTGATTCATTAAAAACTACGGTGGTTCAGTCGGGTTATGGTATATTACGACCATAAGAACCTGAGATTGTCTACTTGTAGACTCAGAGTAGTCTCCAGCAGCTCTCAAGCTTTCGATTTTGACTCAGATTTTGTCGGATCAAGTTTTCGCTGATTTGTTAGTGATGACAAATTAGGCATATTTCTTCCTTGCTTCTTTTATAACCGAGCAGTTTCAATTACAAGCGCACAATTATGGTAGATATTAAGTTCGCATACTGGATTCCCAACGTTAGTGGTGGGTTAGTTGTTAGTAAAATTCCCCAACGGACAGATTGGACTTATGAATATAATGCTCAACTAGCTCAGACGGCTGAAGAAGTTGGATTTGAGTATGCACTAGCACAAGCCAGATTTATCGCCAGCTATGGCGCTGAGTACCAGTTAGAGGCATTAACAACCGTATCAGCCTTAGCTCCTATCACCAAGAAATTGAAGCTAATTGCAGCAGTTCACCCTGGATTGTGGCATCCGGGAGTAGTTGCCAAAATCGGTGCCAGCATTGATTTTCTCTCTAACGGTCGGTTTGCTCTGAATATAGTTAGTGGTTGGTTTAAAGATGAATTCACTATATATGGTGAACATTGGTTAGATCATGACGAACGCTATCGTCGTTCAGAAGAATTTATCCGCGTTCTCAAAGGTTTGTGGACTGAGGATGAGTTTCACTTTAAGGGCGACTTTTACCGCATTAACGGCGGTTGGGTGAAGCCTAGACCAATTAATCAGAATCCACACCCAGAGATATTTCAAGGTGGTAACTCCAAAGCAGCACGGCGGATGGCTGGCCGCGTCTCTGATTGGTATTTCATGAATGGCAACACCATAGAAGGTGTGCGAGAGCAGATTGAAGAAGTGTCTGCATTAGCTCGTGATGAAGGACGCACAATTAAGTTTGGTCTGAATTCCTTTATCATCGTGCGAGATACGGAAGCAGAAGCCCATGAAGTATTGCGCGATATTATTGCCCAAGCCGATGTAGAGGCGGTGAAAGGATTTGGCGAAGCAGTGAAACAAGCGGGATCTTCTACTCGTGAACGTCAGGGAATGTGGGCAAATTCCAATTTTGAAGACTTGGTGCAGTATAACGATGGCTTCCGGTCAGGCTTGATTGGTACGGCTGAACAAGTCGCTGAAAAGATTCGCCAGTTTCATGAAGCGGGAGTCGATTTAATTCTCGGTGGCTTCTTACACTACTCAGATGATTTGTCTGCATTTGGTAAGACAGTAATTCCGATTGTGCGCGAACTTAAAGCTAATCGTCGGCCAGCTGATGAGTTGGTTGGGGTGTAGATTAAGGGCATTGGGAATTGGGCATTTGGCATTGGGCA
>CAZZZY010000919.1:0-2782 GCA_964658545.1 uncultured Acetobacteraceae bacterium
CCATGCCCAATGCCCCATGCCCCATACCCAATGCCCCATCCCATTAACGAACTTGCAGTTCATTTTCTAACTTGTCTAGATCAGTTTTGAGTAAAACCGTCATTTGACCGGTAAAAGCTTTGCCAGTTTTGGGTTGGGCAATTTCCACCCAATATACATAGCGATCGCCTACTCGTAGTTCTCCCTTTAAAGCTTCCCGAATGGGAGTTTTGGCCAGACGCGCCGAGTTAACTACCTTCTGGCTGGGATACTCATACACAACTTGGGCGCGATCGTAGTCTTGATAAATCTCCAAGCCATAAATTACCCGCAAGGATTCTTGGAGACGTGCAAATGTCATGCCATTGATGGCATCATACATGGAAATGCGCTCACTGCGAATTGTGCTACGGTCTTTAGAAAATTCCACCCTACCGGGAGGCAATACCGACGCTTGAAAAGTAAATCGTTGAGCAGCAGTATCAGTCTTTTGCACAAACAATTGTTCTCCACTTCTGGGACGGAGTGTGGGATGTGCTTTAATCCAAGTGCCTACTTCCTCCGTACTTTGCCCTGGTAAAGCATCCGCGTGGGAATTCCCCAGTATTCCCATACACAGCCAGGGAACTAGAGAAACAGGCAAAATTAAAACATTAAGCAGAGATTTCTTGAGCATTTTGCTATTCAGGATTTTCATGGAAATTTCCCCATTAGGGAGTAACCATAGTCTTCCCGTTTTTGAGCAAGATTATTTCAAGCATCAACTCAACTTAAGACATCAGGAATGGTATGAGAAAATTTCCTGGTTCTTTACCCCTATACCAAGAAACAACGACGTTGCAACGCTTGCTTGAGTAAAACTTGATATTCTTCATCCTCAACTCGATAAGCCCCAAATCTTTCCAAATGAGGATTCATCATTTGGGCATCAAAAAACACAAATTGCCTTTGGCGCAACCTTTCCACCAACTTTACCATCGCTACCTTTGAACCTTCGGGAATGCGGAAAAACATCGACTCTCCAATGAAAGCACCGCCAATAACAATCCCTAAAATTCCCCCAGCTAATTCGTCACCCTGCCAAGTTTCAAAACTAAAAGCATAACCACTCTGGTAAAGTAGCCAGTAAATCTTTTGCAATTCCGGTGAAATCCAAGTTATTTCGCGGTTAGCACACCCAGCCACCACAGCTTGAAAGTCCCGATTAATCGCCACACTAAAACGCTCTTGATTGAGGACACGTTGCAAAGACTTAGGGTAGCGAAACCGTTCATCCAAAGGAATCAAAGTTCGATCGCGACTTCCGTACCAACTGAGGCGATCGCACTCATCAGCCATGAGAAAATAGCCTTGTGCATAACCATCAACAATAGCGGCGACATCATATTGCATAAATAAATATAAAAAAACACTCCTAGAAACGCAATTTGATGCTATCACTCAACCTCAGCGTTCCTCTGCGTTTAAAAAAATGACTCAACCAATTCCACCCATCACCCTACCACTACCTGAAAACCCTCTCCTCGAAGGTCAATGGTTACAAGAGCATTTACAACGGTGGCTAGATACAGAATTTATCCCCGAAGCAGTCAACCAAAATATTGCCCAACGAGCCGCCCAAATTTTTGTGCGTCAACGGATGGAAGGAGAAAACGACCTTGGTTCTCTGGTAATTGCCATTGTCACAGAGATGCAGTCCTATGATTTTTCCAATAGCTTCTACGGAGAGTTTGCGATCGCCAACGCCGTCAGCGATCTACTCTTAGAAAGTCTGGGAATTGATAAGTGTTGTGGTCAATAATTTTGTCATTAGTCCTGTGTTATTTACCAATGACCAATGACTAATGACTCTTAACTACCAGCTAGACTTAACAACTCCAGGCAATAGACCTTCATGGGCCCATTCTCGTAGCACGTTCCGAGACAGTCCAAAATCGCGGTAAACTCCTCTAGAACGACCAGTCAACCAGCAACGATTACGGTGGCGGGTGGGCGCACTATTGCGGGGTAGCTGTTGAATCTTCCGGTGGATTTCCAACTTATCCAAAGGAGATGCTGCACTTCTGAACTCTTCTAGAAGGGCTTCCCGCTTGTCAGCATACTTTTCTATCAACCTGGTGCGCTTTTTCTCGCGCTCAATCATGCTCTTTTTTGCCATATATTCTCTAACTTATTTAAAGACACCATTCTCCATTCTACAGTCTTTCCATCAATTCTGGGGCTACTTATGTCGCTTAACCTACAACCACTGCCTTATCCGCTACAGGGCACAAATCAGCAAGCTCACACGCAACGCAAACGGGAGAGCGGGCTTTACAAATAGCACGACCGTGATAAATCAACCGAATTGACCAATTTTCCCAATCAGGTTGCGGCAATAAAACCATTAAATCTTGCTCAATGCGAACGGGGTCTGTATGCTTAGTTAAACCCAAACGTTGGCACAGGCGCTTGACGTGAGTATCTACTGTCACGCCAGCATTAATGCCATAAGCATGAGCCAGAACGACATTTGCTGTCTTCCGCGCCACACCAGGAAGCTTTAACAACTGTTCCATTTGGTTAGGCACAACAGAGTCAAATTCAGTAACAATCATCCGACAGGCGGCTTGAATGTTTTTGGCTTTATTGTGGTAAAAACCAGTTGAACGCACCAAGCTTTCTAATTCTACCAAGTCAGCGATCGCTAAACTCGCAGCATCAGGAAACCTACCAAATAAACCTGGTGTAACTTTATTCACCCGCTCATCAGTACACTGAGCCGAGAGAATCGTTGCCACGAGCAATTGTACTGGCGTTGAGT
>CAZZZY010000920.1:0-2781 GCA_964658545.1 uncultured Acetobacteraceae bacterium
CTCCAGACGCAGAGTACACAGAGAGAAGAAAAAAACGCTTAACTGAACTGTATTGAGGTATATTAAATTATTTGCCCTTGTAAACCGCGATTCGTTAAGAGGTAAACGGCAAAGGTTCCTAGCCAGTGACTAGCTGCATAATGTTCAATTACAACATCTGTGAGTCCATGCCGACGATGATGAAGGGCAGTAGAGCGGAGCGTTTCTATGCGGCGATCGCTATTTGCTAATCCAGATATGATACCCTCAAGCATCCAAGCCCGACTGAGATTAAGACCGTAAAAGTGGGCTTGCATATAATCTTGAGGATTATCTACTGTGGCAGGTTCTAACCAATTTGCTGAATTCTCAAGAGGTATTTGGGGAAGAAAATCGGTCAGCCAGTCGGTGAAAGCTGTTGTTGGGAGGACTCGCCGCATCAGGTCTGCTTCAGCAAGGCCAGGAGAGAGAAAATCGTAGCCCAACGGCTCGAGTTGTAAGGAGTAGTTGCGATCGCTCAGATAAAATTGCCGTGCTTTGTTCTCTATTAACTGAGTAAAATCAGTATTTTCGGTAATCCTTGCCCAATCTAGCATCAAACCAAGTGCAAAAGCTGTTTGGCTATGCATCCCTGTACGATTTGGGAGTTTCAGTCCGTTAATCCAGCGCTGTAAGTTAGCTACAACCAAATTTTCTAGCGGTTCCAATACAACCCGCCATTCTTTCGCTTGAGCATGATTCCACTCGTGAAGTTCCGCAGCCAGTTGCAGAAGCCATGCCACACCGTAAGGAAATTCAAAAAAGGGTCGCCGTTGGAAATGGGCAATCTCTCCTTGAATCTTCTCAGGTGTTAGGCTCTGCCCAATTGCTTGCTTTGAAGCAGAATTAAAAGAAGCTTCAGGAAAGTGACGCATCAGACGTACCAGCAACCAATGACCATGTACGGCTGAATGCCAATCTAAACAGCCATAAAAAGCAGGAGTCAATTTACGCGGTGGTTTTATATCCTCGTCGCTATCAGCCCAATACAGATTACTGTTGGGATACTCCCGCTCGATACAATCCCGCACTAATTGGGCAAATTGGGCTGCGATCGTTTCATCAATCTCCAAATTATCGGGTCGCATGGTTATACCATTTCACTTAGTTGTGCTTCAGGTTTTACCCTAGCTTCTGCTTCCAGAAATTCCGCCACTTGAGCCTCAATTTCATCCCGGACAATTTGGCGATACTCCAAGAAATGCTCAATTTGGGCACAAACGGCTAAGTAGCTACTCACCCCACCTGGATTGTGCTGATACATATTCCACAAGTTGCGCCAGAATTGCCAGCGCGTCTGACGAAGTACACCCTGCCGCCAACAAATCACTAGCAATGCTCGGAGTACTTTCCAGTTCAACGGTTTCTTCGCAGCTTTGCCCTTTTTCGGATAGGTTGCTTCGCCCAAAAGACGGAAGTGTTTGTATGTACGCTCCAAAAAGCGCTCTGGCTCATACAAATCACAGAACGCCTGCACATATTCACGAGCGATGTCTTCTAACGGTCGAGTTGGGACAAAGTTCATCAAAGTGGTTTGGTTGATGTTAGCTGATTTATTGCGGAGTCGTCCTTCCTTTTCTAATCTATGCCAGAGGGCTGTATCTGGAAGCGCTTGTAGCATACTAAATAACGCTGTGGGAATTGCTGTTTGCTCAACAAACTTGACAATTCGTGCGCCGGCTCCTACTTTCTCGCCATCAAACCCAATGATAAAGCCTGCCATAACTCGCAACCCTGAGCGGGTAATCTTATGCACTGCTTCACTGAGTGAGTCTCTGGTATTTTGGTATTTCTGAGTGAAAGTAAGACTTTCTTCGTCGGGGGTTTCAATTCCCAAAAAAACGGCTCCAAAATTACACGCTACCATCAAATCCATCAGTTCTTGATCTTGGGCTAAATCAACTGAAGCCTCTGTAGCAAAAGAAAAGGGATAATTATGTTCTACCATCCAGGGCAGAAGAGACTTCAAAAATAATTTAACATTCCGCTTATTACCGATGAAGTTGTCATCCACCATAAAAATACTGCGCCGCCAACCCAGTTTGTAGAGATAAGCAAGTTCTGCTAATATTTGTTCTGGGTTTTTGGTGCGGGGTTTGCGACCATATAGCACAATAATGTCGCAGAATTCACACTGAAAGGGACATCCACGGGAAAATTGCACTGACATCTCCGCATAGGCATCAAAATCTAGTAAGTCAAAGCGAGGGGTTGGAGTGTTGGTAACATCTGGTTTTTCACCCCCAGAGCGAAAGATACCTGTGCGATCGCCCAGGGCGATCGCTGCTACAAATAAGGGTAGGGTAATTTCCCCTTCGTCCAATATCAAGTAATCGGCTCCGGCTGATGTCATTTCATCCGGTAGCGCTGTCGGGAAGGGCCCACCCACAGCTACCCGTTTCCCTCTGCGTTTGGCTTCTAATATCTGAAAGAGCAAATCCTCTTTTTGCACAATCATCGCCGACATAATAACCAAATCTGCCCAAGCCCATTCTGCTTCCGTGCAGACGCGAACATTTCGATCTACTAGCTTGTACTCCCATTCTTGAGGTAATATCGCAGCTACAGTCACCAAGCCCAAAGGCGGTAGCATTGCTTTACGGTCTAATAAAGCTAGTGTTTTTTCAAAAGACCAAAAACTTTTTGGAAAACAGGGGTATAAAAGTAAAACGTTCATATTTGATGCTTATAAATCAATAGGGTTCAGTTAAGCCTATGCAGTGTTTGAAACAACAAATATAGGAGGATTAGTTATTTAGTCAC
>CAZZZY010000921.1:0-2780 GCA_964658545.1 uncultured Acetobacteraceae bacterium
CCTTAACATACCTTGATTTTTTCTCACCTACTTAGTTACAGTTTCACGAAGAATTGGTATAGCCGTTAAATTACTAAATTCATGAAGCAATTTTTACGCTGGATAATTTTGGGGGGAACGCTGTTTTTTTTAGGGAAAGCTCTGAAGGATAATTGGATTGGGGTGACTGCTATCCACATTGATGGGGTAGGATGGGCAATTATCGCGATCGCTACAGGCGTAACTTTACTAGCACATACTTGGGCAGGCTGGATCTGGACTTGGATTCTGCGGGAGTTAAATCAACCTGTATCATCTCCCCAATTCATCCAAGTTTACCTAAAAACGAACATTGCTAAATATTTACCAGGCAATATCTGGCATCACTACGGGCGAATTGTCGCCGCCAAAAAGGCCAATCTTTCTGCTGGTGCAGCCACCTTAAGCGTTTTGCTGGAACCGCTACTCATGCTAGCAGCAGCTTTAATCATCATTATCCTATGCAGTAGCCAATTTACAGCAGCTAATACTACCCTTGTTTTGCAAATACTACAATTCCTGAGTTTAGCTGTAGTTCTTTGTGCGATTCATCCCCGGTTTTTAAACCCAGTTATTCGCATTTTGTACAGATTGAAAGCAAAAAAGTCTGCTGCTACAACTCAACCAGCTGTTCCCTTCAGTCTTAAAAGCTATCCTCTACGACCTTTGGTAGGAGAATTGGGCTTTATGGGACTACGCGCCACTGGGTTTATATTAACTATGTTCGCCCTGGGTTCGTTGAATGCGAATCAAATTCCTTTGTTGTTAGGGGCTTTTAGTTGCGCCTGGCTGTTAGGGTTTGTGATTCCGGGTGCGCCTGGCGGGTTGGGTGTGTTTGAAGCGACTGCATATCAACTTTTGCAACATCACTTTCCATCGGCCTTAGTATTTAGTGCGATCGCTTTATATCGCCTCATTAGTATTCTAGCTGAAACTGCGGGTGCTGTCCTCGCTTGGTTAGACGAACGCCTTGCTAAATCCTGAATTAAGCAAAATTCATTTTTCTCTCTCTACCTTCATCTGTGAAAACACACGATAACCATCCAGATTCAACTGCGGATTACTGTTTTGTTTTTCTTCATCCATCTTAATCAAGTTATACTCTACGTTTTCTCCATAAATTGCAAACGTGATATTAAAAATCTCCATAAAATTGATTAAACTCTTACACTCATCTTCCGGATACTTTTCGTAAAACTGAATCAGATGAGCAATTTGAGTTTCTAAATGCCTACGGGAATTCTTACAAATTAAAATTATTTTTAACAGTATAATTACCAATGTCAGAGCATGACCTTGGGTAATTAATAAGATAAATAATGATGAAGGTTCTTTTCCATTTTCTATTGTCAAGTAATCAATCACTCGATTACAGGTTCTTAGGAACAATTCTTTAGTGATAATTTCCTGATTATAATCCTTCTTCCATAATGATAAAGTATCTACAAACTGCTGCTTCCAAGTCTCGACTGATTCTTGTTTGTTTACAGATAAAAATAGATATTTTTCGAGATTAATTTTAAATTCTTCCAGAGTCTGATTTTGAGTTTGTTTGACAAATATATGGGCAATATTTTCATGACTAAAAAAACCTTTTTTTAAGACAATTGCTTTGATTAAACGCAGAGCATGGTCTCCTAATATACTGGGATTTTTATAACGTGTTGTGCTGGAAACGGAAGATTGAGAACGAGCAATATACATTGCTAGTTCAAATTTAAATTTATCTTTTATCTGTTTAGAAAGCTTTCTGGCAGCCTCTTGTTGCTCTCTGGGATTATTCTGATTAACAGATTGCTCAATTAATAAATAAGAACTATAGCGATTAGACCAATGACCTTTAAATGATTCGTCATATTTAGCAGCAAATAACTTTAATTCTTGGTAGTCTTTGCTGTTGATAAAATTCTTCAGCCAAGTTTTACAAATCTTGACTGATGGAGCATTATTGGTCTTTATCTCCAGACTTTCATTAACAAATAAATTGACTAACTCTTGGATATATTTGTCTTTTCGAGTAGTTTTCCAATTATTAACTATGATGTAGCAACACCGTTTAATTGTATTGTATAACTCCTGCTCGTTATCATCTAAAAAAACACTATATATTCCAGGGATATAATCGGAATCTTCTGAATCAAGACCGTCTATAAATAAACCTTTGAATTCTCGTAAAACATCATTTGGCGACAACTTTTTGACAATTTCCACGAAGAAGCTATAAACTTCTTCTTGGGCAATTTGCACATTTAGCTGTCTAGAGTTAGATATAACACAATGAGGATCTTCCTGACTAATTAATAAACTATTAGCGTTCATTTCAGTTATCAGGACAAAAAGGCTTCCTGTTCATATTATTACCAGCTTAACATTGGTAAACAGTAGCATCAATCTATTTTTAAGTGATTCAATAATCTTTTTACACAAATTTGATAAACTCGGACTATAAATAAAGTATTAAACTCAAATTGTTTAATACTTCATCAAATATTTCAGTTAAATCAATACCTTTGCCAATTTACACTGGCGTTAGACCCGCATTTCTCACAAGCAGTAGGGGCGGGTTGACAGATATGATCAATCATTCACTCAGATATCGCTCAACCCGCCCCTACCTGACAATTCAGGTTATGTGGAAAAGCTAACGATTAACCTAACCCCCTAATCCCCTTTCCTACCAGGGTTGGGGGAAAATTCAAAGTTTCTCTCCTTAAAGGAAGAGAGATTTAGAGAGAGGTTTTCCAGATACCGTGAAAAGTCAG
>CAZZZY010000922.1:0-2778 GCA_964658545.1 uncultured Acetobacteraceae bacterium
CTTCTTGCGGTTCAAGTGGTTCTTCTGTACGCTGTTCTCGCAATGCTCGAAGGCTTGCAAAGCGACCACCTGCTGGTTTTTCTTGTGTCATTAGACCATTATCTCCTTTCCAAGTTCTTCATACCCAGCCCAAGCAGCATCTGCTCTTGGGTCAGGGTAATCTTTGACGATAACACCCTCTAAAGGCGCTCTCTCAAAGGCTACTAGGCGCTTAATTTCGGCTTTAAAAATAGGAATATTTTCAGCTAAAAGCATTTCTTTTGCCTCCTTCCCAGACTGGCTTGGTGGTGGTGGAACCATCGTTAGTAAAACTTTAAAATTGGATTTCATCTGGTGCAAGATTTCAATTGTTCTTAAAAGAGCATCCAAATCTAAAGCTTTTGGTGTCGTTGGCAAGATAAGAAGATCACAAGAGTCAGCTAGCTCTTCAAGGTCTTCTTTGGTTGGTCGGGCTTGGGTGTCAATTATAATATGCTCAAACTGACGAATATATTTAGGCATCTGAATATCAGTAACTACCTTGAATGGTAGTTTCCCTGGTGCAGCCCATGTCATAGCAGAACGGTTCTGATCACCATCAACAAGTAAAGCTGCCCCCTTTCGGTTTAAATAAGCTGCTAAGTGAACAGCCGTTGTTGTCTTGCCTACTCCACCTTTGAAACTAGCTACTGTAATAATCACTATTGGTTCCTTTTGCTGAATTAGAGCTTAGACTTATAGCGTATGTTAGCGAAATAGTGAAATTATACAACTTTAAAAATTTAGTTTTTCATAGTTTCAGCATTTTGTAATTTCGCGTATGCAAAATTCTGGTATAGCGAAACTCTGAAAAATCGAAACTCTATATTGCTGGAATGTCGTTATAGGGTTTTCTCAAGCCGAGGTTACACAATGATGTTATTTTCGCGTATGCAAAATTCTGATATAGTGAAACTCTGAAAAATCGAAACTCTATATTGCTGGAATGCCGTTATGGGTTTTTCTTAAACCGAGGTTAAACAATGATCTTCTTTTCACGTATGCAAAATTCTGATATAGCAAAACTCTGAAAAATCGAAACTCCATATTGCTGAAATGCCATTTTTGCAAAAAAATTTATATAAGCTCACACACAAGATCGCGGTAAGCCGTTGTCAGCTTACCGCAGAATTCACCTATTCCATATTCCAACCATCAAACAGATTAGGCTGATCTATTCCGTACTGCCTCTGTACCAGCCGCCTTAGTTCTGCCACCGAGTTAGCCGCAGATTAAATGCCTGGGTCTTTGACGTTGGGAATTATCCCAATATTCCAATCACAGCCGCTAGAATAGCTGGGGCTTTGTCTGAAACCGGAATGAACACACGCTTTTGCCAGTTGATGATCTCGGTGAAGCAACCTACAGCTAAGAGTCGCTCTGCCAGTGAGATAGCATTAACCAGTTCTATGCGAGCTTCATTAGCAACGAAAGAACGTCGCAAGGTTACACCACCTGGCAACTGCTGTGTATATCTCTCGTTCAGTACCAGCTTCACAAGTTCTTCTGGAGAAAGCAGCTGGTTCCTTAGTCCGAGTTGTTCGCGCACGGTTTGAATGTCGTGAGCATTCACCACCCGACCGAGAATCTTTTGTCCATCGCTGGTTTGTAGTCGGAATACTCGACTATTCTGCTGTGGTAGGATTTTCCAGATGGGTAGGAGAATACCAGTTACCAAATGCAGATAATCGGTTGTGAACTTGGGTAATTCGTTTACTTCAGTAGACCAAGCAGCAGCAAACGCATCAATAGAAACTTGCCCCCATGTGGAAGATTCCAAGTCTTGGATTGGTACGCGAGTTTCCTTCTGTGGACGAATCAGCAAAACTCTTGGTACAACTCCACCATCAGCGTCGTAGATACTATGCGTCGGAATTGACACAGCAGCATTACCAGACTTGGAGTTGATCATGAGCATTCCTTGATATTGAGTGGCGAACTCTAACATCTCGTCAGCAGTTCTGATGTTGTTTCTTTGGGTGCGTTCCACTTTCAAGTAATTGGTGACGCTACCAGTAACAGGATGAGTATATACAGCTGACTGGCTCTCAACAGTAAACCGTTCAGCCCGTAAAGTCTCTACACCCATCTCATAGACACCAGCCGCGATCGCTGCTTCAATCTGTTGACTTAGCAACAACTCAAAACGCTCGAAAATGGTGTTTTGCATATCGATGCGTAAAGCCAGCAGCCGATTAAGGAATTGCCGTAATGGGGGCAAGTCGATCTTCATCCCGCCTTCATGAGAGGTTAAGCACAATCCAGTCATTTGCTCAAACTTTCCTAAAGGGACTTCATAAAATCGACCTTGGAATATCTGCTTGAACAGTTCATACAGTGCATATTCGGCGTAGTTTGACTCAAGGTTATCTTTGTTTGAAAATATTCCGTTACCTCCGGTTTGCCTTTGCCCCCTTGTGAGTGCGCCCAAGCTATCCAGCCTTCGAGCGATGGTTGAGATAAAGCGGCGTTCACCGATGACGTTAGTGGTAACAGGTCTGAACACGGGTGCTGATGCTTGGTTGGTGCGGTGCGATCGCCCTAAACCTTGGATGGCATTGTCTGCTCTCCAGCCGGCTTCCAACAAATAATGCGATCGCCGCCGACGATTCGCAGCATTTAGATCGGCATGATAACTTCTGCCTGTGCCACCAGCGTCACTGAAGATGAGGATTTGTTTCTCATCCTGCATAAACGCAGCAGTTTCAGCAATATTCGCCCCACTACCCCGTGAATCAACGAACAAACGCCCTGAATCAT
>CAZZZY010000923.1:0-2777 GCA_964658545.1 uncultured Acetobacteraceae bacterium
TTCGTAATTCGTAGCATATCCGAAAATGAGGGTATGCACGTTGTAATCAATAAATAAAACCTTCATTTATCCTTGGGCACCATGCAGCTCTATTGCAGTAAACAACACACAAATAATGGTAATAACCGCTTTTGTACCCATTGTGGTGAGCCATTACCTCTTGCTGTGGGACAGGTGGTGGATAATCGCTATCAAATTATCCGTCAATTAGGACAGGGCGGCTTTGGACGCACCTATTTGGCGGAGGATATAAGTAAATCCCATCAAACCTGTGTGCTGAAAGAATTTGCGCCCCAAGTAGAAGAACATCAGGATTTACAAAAAGCTAAAGAGTTATTTGAGCGAGAAGCAAATGTCCTGAAAAAACTCCAGCATCCGCAAATTCCGCGTTTTCACGCCTCGCTACAAGTGAAGATAGGCGCTAAAGATTTTTTCTTTCTAGTGCAAGATTATGTGGATGGTGACAATTACTACCAATTATTAGAACAACGCGAGAGCCAAGGAAAGACTTTCAGTGAAGAGGAAATAATCACCCTACTGCAACAGATTTTACCTGTGTTATCCTACATCCACTCGCAAGATGTAGTTCATCGTGATATCTCTCCCGACAATTTGATTTGGCGGCGTTCTGATAATCTACCAGTGCTGATTGATTTTGGTGGTGTCAAGCAATTGCCAGCTTCTCAAGGTTTTTGGCGGACTAAGTTGGTGGGAAATAACACTTTGCTGGGTAAAAAGGGCTATGCCCCAGAAGAACAGCTACGTCAGGGAAAAGCATTTTTTAGTAGTGATTTATACTCTTTAGCAGTGACTGTACTGGTATTAATCACTGGTCAAGAACCGCAAAAATTATACGATAGCTATCAGGGAATTTGGGGATGGGGAAAACAAATCAAAGTTAGTCCCAAGCTGGAAGCGGTGTTAAAAAAGATGCTAGCTTATAAACCGAGCGATCGCTATCAACGAGCCGAGCAAATCCTCAAAGATTTACCATCGTCAACCGCTAGTAAATCCGTAGGGAGTTATATTACCACCAAGATTAAAACAATGGTAGTAGCTCCGGGAAGACAACGCGCCAGTGCGATTGTGAGTAGATTCCAGAGCAAAACCCAAGCGATTGCTAAACCGATATCTTGGCCTATTTGGATTCGTCCTTTTGTGATGAGTCTAGGGGGAACAGCTTTAGTTGGCTTAACTTTAGCAGTGGTCAATACAGTGATTGCGAGTGTAGCTTCAATCACCATTCCATCAATTTCATTACCGCAAATTCCCCACTTCCCAAATCCAAGTGGTAAACCAGTCAGCGACAAAGGAAAAAATCCTAATCTCCAAGAAATTATCACTCGTCGTCAACAGCTAGAAATTAGTGAAGGATTTTTTATTACCTTCGTAGATGATTTATTTTATACAGAGAAGCCGGAATTAAAGGGACGTAGCCTGACATCTAAACCTGAAGACGCTGGTCTACGAGATGATTGGTCTGGGATCGCTGACGATTTATTGAATAAAATAGAACAAGCTAACCTCAGTACAGAAGCTCGGCGAAAACTGGGTAACTATAGTCAAAAAGATTATTTAACATGGAGACAGCAAGCGCGCTCGGGGCAATTGGGGAACTATACCATTGATCAACTGAACAAAGATACAAATGAAAAATTTGATCAGTTGTTTCCTGGTCAGGAGCGTGGGAAACTGAATCAACAGACTTTCGGTCAAATTTGGTATGCGATCGCAGCTGATCAAGTCAGTAAAGTACAAAGATAGAGTTAGGAGTTATAAGTGATGAGTTATGAATTAACTTCTAAATGCTCACTTTCCAATGAATTCAATCTATTGTTCTAAAGGACATGAAAATTCCCCAGGTAGTCGCTTTTGTCTCCAGTGTGGTGAAAATTTGTTGGATACGCCCATGAGTTATAGTATCCAACCGGGACTAACTTTAGGCGATCGCTATGTGATTGTGCGTCAAATTGGCCAGGGTGGCTTTGGACGTACCTATTTAGCTGAAGATGTCAACCGTTTCCGCGAACTTTGTGTTTTAAAGGAATTTTCCCCCCAAGTTCAAACCGCTTACGTTGTCCAAAAAGCTGAAGAACTGTTTGAGAGAGAAGCGAGTGTTCTTTATAAACTGCAACATCCCCAAATTCCCCGCTTCCGAGAACTGCTTCGGCTGAACTTAGGGGGCAAAGAATATCTATTTTTGGTGCAAGATTATGTAGAAGGGGAAACTTATAATTCTTTGTTAAATGCCCGGTTACAGCAGGGTTTGCGCTTTACAGAGGCGGAAGTACGCCAACTGTTGCAGCAAATTTTGCCAGTGTTGGAATATATTCACTCACTAGGTGTAATTCATCGAGATATTTCTCCAGATAATTTAATGCTTCGCACTGTTGACAAACTGCCAGTGTTAATTGATTTTGGTGGTGTCAAACAAGTAGTAGCAGCCGTTGCTTCCCAATATTACCAACCCGGCGCAGTTGCACCTCCCCCAGCACCAACTCTATTAGGTAAGGTAGGATTTGCACCCCCAGAACAGATGCAAACGGGGTCAGTGTCTCCTCACAGCGATTTGTATGCTTTAGCAGCAACAATGTTGGTTTTACTAACAGGGAAACAACCCCAAGAATTAATTGATACCTATCATCTTACCTGGCAGTGGCAGAGGGAAGTCAACCTGAGTCCGATTTTGGCACAGGTATTAGATAAAATGCTATCTGCCAGACCAAGCGATCGCTATCAATCAGTCCGTCAAGTACTCGAAGCCCTCAACCCGCCCC
>CAZZZY010000924.1:0-2774 GCA_964658545.1 uncultured Acetobacteraceae bacterium
CCGATGTTGTTATCGCAAAAAGCTTTTGCAGGGATTCTGTTGATAGCAACCATTGCCACCAATTTAGAAGCTGCGGGCTTATTGCTGAATTTTGATTTCTTTGGCAATCCAGGGCGGTTTAAAGAAGCTTTGCCTATAGGTACTGGGATATTTGCGATTTTAGTAGCTCACGAAATCGGTCATTGGTTACTTGCTAAACGTCACCAAATCCGCCTTAGCTGGCCTTTCTTTCTGCCGGCTGTGCAAATTGGTTCCTTTGGTGCAATTACCCGCTTTGAATCTCTCTTACCCAACCGCAAGGTATTATTTGATATTGCTTTGGCAGGGCCAGCCGCCGGTGGAATTGTTTCTTTGTTAATGCTGGTGACGGGCTTACTACTTTCCCACCCAGGTAGTTTATTTCAATTGCCCAATCAGTTTTTCCAAGGGTCGATTTTGGTGGGAAGCTTGGCGCGAGTTGTTCTTGGTTCGGCGTTACAGTCGCCTCTGGTGAGTATTCATCCCCTAGTGGTGATTGGTTGGTTGGGGTTAGTAATTACCGCTTTGAATTTAATGCCGGCAGGACAACTAGATGGTGGGCGCATTGTTCAGGCGATTTATGGACGCAAAACCGCAGTCCGAGCAACGATCGCAACTTTAATTTTACTGGCGGTAGTATCTCTTGGTAATATGATTGCCATGTACTGGGCGATCGTGATTTTCTTTTTACAACGGGATCAAGAACGCCCCAGTTTAAATGAAGTCACTGAACCAGATGATGCTAGAGCCGCTTTGGGTCTTTTAGCTCTATTTTTGATGATTACTACCCTTTTACCCCTGACTCCTGGCTTGGCTGGGCGTTTGGGAATAGGATAGTGCTTATGGAGCCTACACCCAAACAAGCAATAGCTGCAATTCGGGTGTGCGCTCAACTTACCAGGGTTTATAAACGAATAGACCTGGTAAGATTGGATGAGCGCACCAGAAATGTTTATATCTTGGCAAATAATTCAATAGAAGCTGAGATAACACCAACTGGAGAAATTCTTTGGTTATGACAAAACCAAACCTTCAACAAATGCCTTTAGAGCAGCTAAAAGATTATATTTTGGAGCATCGCAACGACGATGAAGCATTCCATATCTACATCGACAGAAGACGCGCCCAATCTCCAAAACAGGTTCCGATGACAATTGAGGAAGCGGAGGCTGATTTACAGAGACGGTTTGGACAGCAAGCTAGTTAAATTACCATAACCGAATTTGAGATTTGAGATTTTGGATTGAACAGATACGTTTACCGACAGCTTGCTAGAAAAATTAATTGAACGGTTTCCAACCTGCTAGCAAATTCGGGTAAGCTACGGGTGTAGGGAAGATTTTCTGTAAGCCAGTTTGACGGTCTTGTGGCTTTTCTTTGCCCATGTTCCAGAGGGATTCATAGAAAAAGAAAGAGACTCCAGCAAAATTGCGATCGCGGATTTTTTGCACTTGTGTCTGAATCTGTTGCATGGGTACAGGTCGGTTTTTCAAGCCAGCCAAAACGCCCACACTCACTGGAATATGGCTCTTTGCCACTTTGACTTCTGGATACTCTAATTCGCTGATAAAAACATTCAAGTCATCCCGATATATCTGTAAAACTAAGTCTTCAATGATTCCTAGTCGTTCCCACTTCTGCCAGTCTGCTAAAAAGAAATTGTAGGAAAAACGTTGAGGATTAGGAGCAAGGGAAACCAGGCAATTTTTTTTAGTAGCTTTAATGGTTGTGAATACCCGTTTCATAAACTCGGTGATTTTGTTAGCTCTCCAGCTCACCCATTCTGGATTTTGAGAGTCTTTGGAGGGAGCTTGACCCTGGTGTTCTTTTTTGTAGAGTCTCACTGTATAGGCATCGTAGCCTAATTCTGATGGTAAACCAAAATGGTCATCAAATTGAATGCCATCGATATTGTAGTTTCTGACAATTTCAACGATTAAATCTTGAATAAATTGTTGTACTTCTGGGTGAAAGGGATTTAGCCAAACGCGATTATCATTCCCATCTTTGACAATGCGAGTTCCATCACTGCGGCTAGTGAGCCATTGGGGACGATTTTTAGCTAATAGAGAATCGGCTGGTGCCATGAAACCAAATTCAAACCAGGGAATCACTGTTAACCCTTTGTGATGTCCCACATCGACAATTTCTTTGAGGATATCTCGTCCTTGTAATCCGGGTGTGGGATCGAGCGATCGCCCGATCACTTTGGCTGCAACTTTGCTAGGATACAATGTATATCCCCAATTCCAAACCGCCGGATATATGGTGTTAAAATTGAGTTCATCAAGGCGTTGTAAAGATCCCTTGAGGCGCTCGCGCTCGAATAACACATCGCTATCGATATTTGTTAACCACACCCCCCTTAACTCAGATTCTGGTACTGGCGGCAGATTAATTTGAGCATTCAATGGGAACGATAGCATCACCGTAGCTACCACACTCAAGGTAACTATAACGGCAAACAATCCCGACTTTCTACTTTGGCGAATATTCCACCAAGAAGCAAACTCAACACACCACTTGACAAACCTTTTGATCATTTGCTAAAGACATCATCAAATTATCAACAATCAGCTTGAATAGCGATCGCTCCCATTGTAAGCACTAAAACAATCGTTATTTAATCCCATCAGCCTAGTACTGTCTCAAGCTAGTAATGAAAAGTTTGTAGTAAGCACTTTAGTGCTTAGAATATAAGGACTAAGAGAGTATTTATAAAGTAAAAATAAAATTCTTGTAGGGTGTGTTAGGCG
>CAZZZY010000925.1:0-2771 GCA_964658545.1 uncultured Acetobacteraceae bacterium
ATTTCAACGAGTAAGCCTTTTTAACGATCGCTCGCCTTTAGTCTAAACTCCAGAAATTAGTTAAAGAGGTTTTTGAGTAGGTATACCAATAGCGCGGGGAAACTGAACTGGTGTGGTGGCTACCTTACGCAAATACACACAGTGCCGGATGCTGTGACTCAGGGGTGTTGTAAATTGTTCGATTGATTCAAGAACCCCACCCAACTGCTTCACCGCATTCTGCAAAGCAGTTGTTTCATCCTCTGTCCAATTACCGCGATAGATTATAGCTAAACCTCCCTGTTTGAGCAGTGGTAGGGTATATTCTGCACAAACAGAGGCTGCCCCTACAGCCCGGATCAATGCAATATCGTAAGCTAGTCGATGCTGGGGGTGCTGACCGATTTCTTCAGCCCTACCAACAAGAGTTTTGGCATTAGTAAGGGCAAGTTCAGCTAATATATTGTTGAGAAAAGTAATTTTTTTCCGAGTTGAATCGAGAAGAGTAATTGTGCAATTAGGTACTGTAATTGTCACTGGAACACCCGGAAAACCCGCACCTGTACCAATATCAATGAGGGCAGGGGATAAATTTCTTGATAACAGGGGCACAATTCCTCGTAGAGAATCCCAGAGATGTTTTTCCCAAAACTCTTGGGGATCAGTGATGCGAGTTAAATTTAGTTGGTGATTACCTTCTAGGATTAACTCATAAAGCTTTTGGAATTGGGCTTGCTGTTGGAGAGTCGGTTGCCAATTCAGAGTTTGCTGCCAGATTTCTGCCATCTCAGGCAATAAGTTTGTCATTGGGAATTGGGCATGGGGCATGGGGCATTGTTATTCTTCTTCTACCCCTTTGCCTCATCTCCCCACCCTCGTTTCATCCCGATGGTAGAGGTTCTTTAACTTTGGATTCTAGTGTCTTTGGGTCTACTGATTGTAGTTCGCCGTGATTGAGTGTCCAGCAACGATCTGCGATCGCTAACATATCACCAGCATCGTGTGTCACTACCAACAATGTCCAATCTTGCTTCAGCTTCGCTAATAAATTTACCAGTTGCCGACGCATTGACCAATCTAACCCCGCGGTGGGTTCATCCAATAACAGTAAATTTGGCTGGCGAATCAATTGCACCGCTAAGGCTAAACGTCGTTGCTGACCACCACTTAAAGCATGGGGGGCAGCAGAAAGCGATAAATGCTCTAATCCCACCTCACTTAGGGACTGTCTGACTCGTTCTGAGCCTAATTCAGGATGTCCTAAACGCAATTCTTCTAAAATCGAACCACCGCAAAAGTGTCGTTCTGGAAACTGAAATACCAACCCAGCTAATTGTTGTAGCTGTTCGGCTATGAGTTCTTGTTCCCGCCAGAAGAGTGCGCCGGTTGTGGGTTCGGCTAATCCCGACAAAATTTCTAGTAAGGTACTTTTTCCCGAACCACTAGGGCCAATAATTAGACCTAGCTGCTGGGGTGCTAATTCCAAGTTGATCGATTTAAGAATCGCTGTTGGACACGCTGTCGGGTGATAATTTACATTTCGGAGATAGAGCATTTGTTAAGATTACCAAAAAGTCAGCAAATTACTGATTAGCTACACTGAGAGTATCTGGAAAATTCTGGAAAACTTTATAGTGCATTACCTGGATTAACACCTTAATCTAGCAGCAAGAATTATCCAATTTTTCTCCATTGTGGCAGACTCACCCTGAAACAATGGCTATAACGAGCCTGGGAACACGGAAAAATTCTCAAAGCCAACCTTTATGTTAAGAAAATTTGGGTTGAGGCAGAGGTAAGTTAAAATTAACCATTTTTTGCAATTCTAAGTAACACATACAACTATATTCAACCGCAATTATTCTGAGGGTTAAAATGACTAGAAGGTTTTCTTTGCCTCAATTAGTAGTGTCTGCGAGATTCACTACCCTAATTCAGACTGCTTTTGGCAGTGCGATCGCACTTAATCTGTGGGTAAATCCCTCCCTGGCTGGCGATCCGTTTCGCAATAGCGAACCTCATCAAATTGGCAATCAAACAGAAGCAGCTTTTAAAGCGATTTTCCAACAGGGCAACTATCCAGCAGCAGAGCGTTATCTGGAACAAGCAATATCTAAAGAACCAAACGAACCTCTAGCTTATGCGATGAAGGCATCTTTAGCATACGGAAATAAGGATTGGGCTAAACTAGACACTTACAGTCAGAAAATTTTAGAAACAGGACAAAAACTGATTCCTAACGATCCATTACGTGGTAATTTATACACTGCTGTTGGTCATTTTTTCGAGGGAGCAGTAATTCTCACCCGTGAGGGTACTGTTAACGGTGTGCCCCAAGCCTTTGGTCGATTACAGCAAGTTTATGAATATTTAGATAAAGCTGAAGCAATTTCTGCTAATGATCCAGAACTGAATTTAATCAAGGGTTATATGGATTTATTATTGGCGGTTAATTTGCCTTTTGCTAGCCCAGATCAGGCAATTGGACGCTTAGAACAAAATGCCGCTCCTGGGTATCTCGTGGATCGGGGTATTGCTCTTGCTTACCGAGATTTAAAACGGTATTCACAGGCACTAGAATATGTCAATCGGGCGATCAAAACCACATCCGATAATCCAGAAATTTATTATCTCAAAGCCCAAATCCTGAAAGAACTGGGACAAAAAGAAAAAAGCCGAGAGATGATCCAGGAAGCGATCGCTAATTTTGACAAAGCATTGACTAAAAAATCCCAACTCCCAAGCGATTTAGTCAAACAAATTGAGCGTGAACGCAGAAGTGCTGTTAGCCT
>CAZZZY010000926.1:0-2771 GCA_964658545.1 uncultured Acetobacteraceae bacterium
TCTATTTCTTTGAGGAGTGGGGATTGAGCGATCGCTTTCTCCTGAAGCTGCTGCAAGCAAACTGCACTAGTCTCTAGGCATGGTAAACTACCCCTTAAAAGTCTCCACATATCATCATTCATTTCCCTCTCAAGAATCACATCGATGCTGGGCTTATTAAAAGGATTTTGCTCAGGTTTAGGCAACTTAGAATCAGATTCCTGATCTGCCTGCTGTGCCTCTTCTGGCGTTAATTCCTCCTTTGGTTGAACTTCAGGGGTTGTCTCGTCTGGTGTCTCGGAACTTTCCCCACTTGGCGCTGTTGGCGAGATTGGCGAGGTTAGTGGAGTTTTAACGGGTGGGGCTGACTTTACTGGTATTTGGACTGGTGACTGTGCCTGTACCTCCCCCATCAAGAGAGGAAACAGTAGCAGCGCTAATAGTAATAGTGGTTGTATATTTCCCATCCTTACCCACCCAAGGTTTGATGCGCCTAATGTAACCGTTTCGGGGCGATCGCAACATCGGGATAAGTGCTAGTTTATCTTCAATATTGGTGAGTGAAATTGCCAATTGCGCTAACTGGTAATCTCTGTCTCTAACAGATTGGGCATATTGTTGTTGCTGCCGTGAATATTCCTGTTGAGTCTGGTTTTCCTGCTGCTGTCTACGTGCCTCGTTCAGATTTGCATCGTATTCTGTCAATTGGCGACGGTTTTGAGCAGCGATTAATCGAGATTCAGCCACTTCCAAATCAGACTGTGCCAACCTGACATTTATCTGAAGTTGTTGTAATTCCTGTTGTTGAAGAATAGCCGAGGCGTTGAGTTTTGCTTTTGCTTGGTCGAGTGCAGAACTGGCCTGATCGAGGAGCGATCGCAACTGCTTTAATTTAGCCTCCTCATGTTGCAAAATCTCGGTTGACAGTTTCATATCCCGCATCGACTGAATCATTTGCTCCTGTTCTTGCACCTTTTGAGAAGCAATTTGGAACCCAGCTTCAGCGTTCTCCGACTCAGCCCTACGTTCTGGGTTATCAGTTTGTAGCAGTTGTGTACGCGCCTCTAGAAGTGCCTCAGCCTGGGACAACTTCATTTTCCCTTGAGCGATCGCTGCACTTTCCTCTGAGAAAATAGCCGGGGGTAATGGCTTCAATCCCAATGCAAGAGCCGGTTTGAAGGGTTCAGGAATAGTTTTAGATTTTAGATTGTCAATTTGGAGCGTGACGGATTGCTTCTGTTTTAAGAGGCGATCGCGCTCTGTGGAATTGTCGCTAATTACATCACCTTTTTTAATTTCCTGTCCAACTTTGACCTTTAAAAATGAGGGATTGTCAACACTGATACTCATTCTTAGAGGACGGTTTTGTTGGAGGATTGAAATAGCAGAATCATCTATATCATCCTCTGTATCAGGCTCAGGAGCATTTTTAATAATTGCCTTATCTTGGGATTCTGCAACGGCTGTTTGATTCTGGGGATAATATTTAGTTGTAAAAATTAGTCCAGCTAGCCCAATGCAAAGATAAGTAATTAAGTTATTGACGTTAAATTCTCTCATAGCACTAATCAGTACATCTTTCTACCATCTCTTATAGTTCCCATTTTCAGCGAATATTTTAATGCTTTGAAAGCATAAATATACGCCTTCCATTTCTACTTAACTAAAACAGGGGCATCTGATTGTAATTAGATTCATTTTTACCAAGAATTTTAAGCTAATAAAAGGTTAATTAAACTTTGAGTAATGGGAAATTTTGTTTGTTGCTCAAAGTGTAAAAACATCGGACTGGGATTTGCTTCTAAAAAAACGTACTCACCCGTTGGTTTTAAACGCCAGTCTATCGCCGTCCACTCTAACATCAAGGCTTTGGTAATGGCTAAACATTGTTGTTGAACTAAAGAAGGCAGTTCTACCGGAATTAACTGTGCTTTTTCATCTTCTCGAAAGTCTAGAGAATTACTGCGAATTTCCGCAGCATAAATGTCTTCTCCTATTACATAGCTGCGGATGTTAGTACCAGGAATATACTCTTGGAATGTTACCGGAGAAAGTCGTAATACCAAATTTAGCCGATGGGGTTCTAAATGAAAGTCACTCACCAACTGAGTATGTGTCCCACCGTACACTGGCTTAAAAATTGTCTTTGGGTAGATTTTACAGAATTCAATTACTTGTTGTGGGTTGTTGCTGATCAATGTCGCTGGAATTTCAACGCCCAGAAGCTTTACTTGACTCAGTTGCAAGGGTTTTTCTTTGTGAAACTGGTAAGCTTGCCAAGAATTGATCCATCTGACTGATTTAGCTTGCAGCAGTGTCCGCAGTACACTTATCGCATCACTAAAAGCAATTGTCTGCTGACCTTCTTCTAATGGCGGAATGTAAGGAGCAGAAAAATTCCGCCAAAAAACACTCTTGATATCTTGCAAATTTAACTGATGTCCCTCTGGTAGAACCAAACAGCCAGCTTGAATATCAGGTTGCCAAGAAATTTGTACCTGAGTTGGAAACAAACGAGTATCTAAGTAATCTACTGCTGTACCTGCTTTTGTCAGCGCATCTTTTATATGTGAAGCATGAGCATCAAAAGAATTACCTAATACGAGAATCTTCATTCTTATATAAAATATTGATAGTTAAATGTGTCAAGTAGATTAATACTTTTAATCAACTAAAAAGTAATAATCGGCTGCCTCTTCATCAAATAAATTGGCTAAGTAGGTGGACATAATTAAAACAATTCGCAATGACGCTCGTTCCTCGCTACCGCTACGTTCGCGGAGCGTCTCGTA